>NZ_BAAJLP010000025.1:0-89185 GCF_057547795.1 Alteromonas sp. 4NH20-0104
ATATTAATGTACTCTGACCCCTTTATTTTTATAGGTTGTACGGGTTACCTGATTAAGGGGCGCGTCTTTCTGGCGGCCCGAGATAGCTGGGCTTGAGATTACCGGTGTCCACAATCACCCGCTGTAATACCGCTCCGGGCGTTAAGGCTTTCACCGCCAGCCGGTGACGACCAGTCGCCTCAATATTAAGCGTTGTGCTGAGCGTTTTGACATTATCCATTACCCCCTGCGCCCAGGCTTGCTTGTCTTTTTGTGAAGGCAGTTCCAGCGTAGCTACATGTTCACCATCCAGAGCTACTGCTACCTTAATGCCCGTTGCCTCATCAAACGGCAGGGAAGGCGATAGTTGTAGCGATAGCGGAAAGTCGCCGGTTGAGGTAAAGAATACCGGAAATTCAAGGGCCGGCGCCTGCTCGTGTGTCAGGCTGGTATAAGGCGGTAACGCCGCACTCATTGCTTCGCCGGTACGCCCATGAACCGCTACTTTGTGCCAGCTGCCATGTACGGTAGATTTGACCTTGCCATGGCTTGCATCCATGGCCACATAACCATCAGCTTCAATAAAGTCGCCGCTAACCGGCGCTTCAGAAAGATCGGGTTTGTAGGCTACCACTTTAATATTAGCACCGCCCCAGCCGGTACCTTTAACATTAATAGTGCCCTCATGATGCCCCGCCTTCAACTGCGACCAGTCAACGGAAACCGCCACATCGATATCCTGTGATAAAGCACCACCGGTTTTGGCCAGTGAAATCCACGGTTGTGATGCCGTTGCCGACCAGTTAAAAGCTTTGCCCTGGCGGTTGTACACGGTAAAGGTACGGCTCGCCTCGCCATAGCGGGTAAACGCCGGTAACGACAATCCACCGCTGGCCGGCCAGTAATCACGACTGCCCTCTACTGCAACCCCCATATCGGCCACGGCGGGTTGTGCCAGTGCTTTGGTCTGAACCACCGGCGGAATATTGGCCGGTGGGTTATTCCAGTATACATAGCCAATATGCGGCTGCGACATCATACGGTTCCACTTGCCCCCCTTGATACTGTGATACATCTCAGTAAGCTCGGCATCCCGTTCAAACCAGGCATTTACGTTAGCCGCCATGGCCGACGTAGAAGCGCGGTCCTGCTGGGCATAGAGTGCATTGAGGGCTTGAGCACGGTTTAACTCAAACATAGCCTGGGTGGCCCACACCGGATGAGCAACCAGTTGAAAGAATGCGTCCTGGTAGTCACTGTCGAGGCGCTCATAAATGTGGTTGGCTTTATCGGCTGCCTCGGCCAGTGTTTCACTTAACCGACCGGCTTCGTTGTAATTCAGTACGCTGTAGGTTTCCGGGCTTAGCGCTTCAGGTTTGCGCCGTCCGTTTTGCAGAGAATACACAGACAAAAGCTCTGCAATGTCTTGGGTAAACTGGCCATTAAACTGCTGCGCCGCCCATTCGCGGGTAAAGCGTGCGGCTGACTGAGCATTAAAGGCTTCCGGATCCCAGGCCTGGGCCAGGAAGAAGCTGATAGGTAATTCCATAGGCTTCAGGTCGCCCACGTTGGTGATCCAAATTTTATCTGCGCCATATTCCCAGGCCAGATTCATTTGTTCCCAAACCTTACCCAGCGGCACCGTATTGATCCAACGATACGACCGCGGGCCGCCCACATAATCAAAATGATAGTAAACCCCGGCACCGCCACTGCGAGTGCGCTCAGCTTGTGTAGGCAGTCGGCGAACATTGCCGGCATTATCGTCAGACCACAGTAACGTGACATCATCGGGCACGCGCATGCCGCGCTCGTAAAAACCCTGCACTTCTTTGTACAGCGCCCACACCTGCGGCACTTCAGAAAGTGGCTTATCCATTACTTTGGCGAGGATTTCTCGCTGGTCGTGGACAATTTTCTCCAGCAGACCAATATTTTCACCCTCGCTCATGGGCGTGTCGGCCTGACCGCGCATGCCAAGAGTGAAAATGCCGTCTTTATCTTTGTAACGTTTGGCGCCTTCTACCCAGAAGTCGTAGAGTTTATCGGGATTGGTTGAATACTCCCACGGCCCGCTACCATAGCGGTTCCACTCTTTATCTGCACGCATCATAGGCTCGTGGTGTGAGGTACTCATCACTATGCCCATATCATTGGCCAGATACATGTTTTGCGGGTCGTCATCGGCAAAGGCATTGTTCCACATGGCCGGCCATAAGAAGTTAGATTTCAGCCGCAACAGCAGCTCAAAAACATGCTTATAAAACTTCGCGTTATAGCCGCCGAATTTCTCGTGCACCATGCCAGTAAGAGCCGGCGCTTCATCGTTTAGGAAGATCCCCCGGTATTTCACCCTGGGGGCATCACTTTGGTGCGTACCGGCTTTTATATAGAGCTGCTGATGTTTCGCTACCGGCACATCGGCCCACCAGTACCAGGGTGACACGCCTATTTTTTCACTCAGATCATACACACCAAAAATAACACCACGGCGATCGTTGCCACTGATCACCCAGGCCTGCTCAATACCAGATACAGGACGTGCAACTAAGTCGAGCTGATACCCTTCCCATAAGCGAGCCTGCTCGGCCACTTTCAGGTGCTCGCTGGCAAACAACTGGTCGACAAGCGCTGACTGGCCACGCTCACCAATAATAATCACATGGCCAGACAAACCATTGGAGTCATGCGTTAATTGTGGCGTGAGCCCGGTTACCCGGGCAATATCCTGCTGCAGCGACTCAGCCGCCATTTTAATTCCCGGGTTTGCATTAGCGTCAACCCAGATGGTGGCAGTTTGTGATGCGCCACTGTCGGCCACCACAAAATCCCCTTGCTCAAACCGGTGGGTTACGTAATCACTCGCCAATACCTGTGCGCTGAAACACAACAAGACGAAACTAACAAAGCGCATTACCATTTTACTACTCCTGGTTATTTTCTGGCGTGCGGGCCAATTGTAGTGCCAACAAAGCCACCCGCTTTCTGCGTACTCAACCACGTGGCATCCTGAGCTTCACCTATGGCTTGCCACTCTCCTTGTTGCTGTACCGCAAATTCAATTTGTGCGCCCTCGCCATGAATTTTTAGTGTCACCGGCTCGCCAACTCGGGTCGTCAGAGTTTGCTTCGCCACGGTTTTAACATTGCCGTCGACCACCTGCTCTACAAATGCCTGGTAATAACCCTGCTCGTCTTGCAGGCCCAGGAAATAGTGATAGGTGGCACTTTGAAACGCGGCCAGTCCGGCGCTTGCCGTTGAGCCGGCGGCTATAGTCACTTCGGTGCTCGCTGCAAACGATGCCGCGGCCTGATGTGAGCCTACATAGCTCACCATTTCTTTGCTGCGCAGGGCATTCTCCAACGGCGACATCGTCATCACCCCGTTTTCAACGCTCACCCAGTGGCGATCAAAATCCCGCGGGGTTTGCCAGCGCACACTCAGCGTGTTGCCATCAAAATCGTCAGACCAATCATAAAAATCGGTGCCTTGCTGCACGCTTGTGCCAGCCGGGCGTTTTGTTGTTGGAGGGATAGGCGTTTTCGCCGGCAGGATATGCGGCCACTCATTACGCCACTCAACAGGCAGTAAAAAGGTGTCCCTCCCCGTGTTATACAGGTAGTTATCGTAGGGTCGGGTACCTAAAAATACGGCCCACCACTCACCCGCGTCGGTTTGAATCAAGTCGGCATGGCCTGCGGTATCCACCGGATTGGGTCGCGGCCAGCTCAGATCCCGCTGGGTCAGAATTGGATTGTTCTCATACGGAATAAAAGGTTCATCCAGAGAACGTGTGCGAAATACCACCTGCGAATGCTGTGGCCCGGTGCCGCCTTCGGCGCAGGATAAATAATACCAGCCGTTCACTTTGTAGATATGCGGTGCTTCGATCCAGATAGGCTCCTTACTGATATCAACCCCGCCATTCACTAACAGCTTGCGGCTATCAGGCAAGACTTTCTGGCTGGCCGGATCGTACTCCCACATCCAGATTGCCCGGTGGCCGTTGTATAAAGGCTCGCCGGGAGGTGCTTCGTTGTGGGTGATATAGACCCGACCATCATCGTCAAAGAAAATATCCGGATCGATACCGCCGACTTCAGGTAGCCAGACCGGCTCAGACCAGGTGCCGGCCGGATCGCTGGCGGTAATAATAAAGTTACCGCCATTATCCACCGAGGTAGTAATAATATAAAACAGGCCGTCGTGGTAGCGGATTGTCGGCGCAAAAATCCCCCTTGAAATTCGCGCGCCGGAGAACTCCATCTGCTCTTCGCGATCCAGCGCATACCCCACCAGCTCCCAGTCAGTCAGGTTTTTACTGCGCAGAATCGGTAACCCTGGTGTATAACCGAAAGAAGACGTGGTGAGGTAGTACTCATCACCTTTTTGGGTAATCGATGGATCCGGGTAAAACCCTGGCAGGATCGGATTGGCAAACTCGCCTGGAGGTGCCACAGGACGGTTGTTAGGCGTGGCATATTTAAACCAGTCAAAAGTGACCTCTGCAGCCAGTGCAGTAGACGCAGCCGGAACCTGTTGCGCTGATTCTGAAGAACCCGGTGAGTGACACCCGGTAACCAACAGGCCGGTTAGCAGCGATAAAATAACACGCGATTTCATAAACATTCGCTGTGGACTAATGTGTCTGGCATTTAACGTTAAAGCCAGCGCGGCTTCAACGCGTTGGCGTTATGAAAAATCTCAACCAGAATTGCGTTTTTTGTGAACCAGTTGTAAACAAAAAGCAGGCAAAGGACTTAACCGCAATATTGGGCTAAGTCCCTGAAATCAGGAAAAATCAATGCGTAGAGGAAATCTGGCCAGCGCGCAAAAAGCCAGCTTGTGCCCGGCATAAGCGGCTTTGCTTAGCGCGGCTTTCAGGACGCCTTGAGTGACAGATCCGGTTCGTCCTGATCGCGCCGGGCATCGCGGTATTCTTTAGGTGTTTGGTCGAAGTGCTTTTTAAACACCGCATACATATATTGCAGCGACGGATAACCACAGATCTTAGCAATCTGCGAGGTAGCTTCGTCAGAATTCTCCAGCATCTTGCAGGCACGGCTCAGTTTTTCATTGTGGATCTCATTATGAATACTGTGACCCCGCTCTTCTTTAAAGCGATGCTCAAGATTCGATCGCGACACCCCTACGTAGTCGAGTACCTGATCCACCTTAATACCGCGGCAAGCATTTTGACGGATGTAATGCATAGCCTGCATTACATGCGGATCGCTAATCGCTTTAAAGTCTGTGGACTGCCGCTCTGCCACACATTCAGGCGGGATAAGCACCGGTTTACGCGGCTTGTTATGCCCTTTCAAAATGCGGTGCAGGGTTTTGGCTGCCTGAACCCCCATTTCAAAACATCCCTGGCGAACCGAGCTTAAACTGACCCGGCTTAAATAGCGGGCCAGCTCATCATCATCAATACCAATGACCGACATTTTATCCGGGATCAACATACCAATATGGTCGCAAACCTGCAGTAAATGGCGTGCCCGGGAATCGGTAACCGCAATAATCCCAACCGGCGTTGGTAAACTTCTTAACCAGTCGGCGAGGCGTTTAGTTGTGTACTGCCAGGTTTCCGGCCTCACCGGGTGTCCACGGTAAACATGACACTCATAACCCTGAGAGCGGGTAATTTCCAGTACCGCATTTTCACGCTCCTGAGCCCAGCGGTGATGCTCGTTAACGGGAGCGCCGTAAAAGGCAAATCGTTGAATACCTTTCTGGCGAAGGTGCTCAAAAGCGGCCTGAATAAGGGCATAGTTGTCGGTTGCCACATAGGGCACATCCGGGTAATCGGCCGGATTGGCATAAGAACCGCCAATGCCCACTACCGGTACGTTGGCTTTGTGCAGAGCCGCCTGGATCTCGGGGTTATCATAATCGGCAATAATACCGTCACCGCTCCATTCATCCAGATGGTCGAGGCGCGCCATAAAGTCTTCTTCCAGATACAGATCCCAGTCAACCTTTGACGTTTGCAGGTAATCCCCCACACCGGCAATGATGCGTCGGTCATAAATTTTATTGGCATTGAATAAAAGCGTAATACTGTGTTTATTGTCAAACATGAACTGCTCCGTGCTAGCCGTATGTGCCCGTAGTATTTGATGTCACTTGCAGAATCTGTACATCAATTAACCACTTTATTTAAATTAGATAACTTTTTTTTACGATATTTCTTGTTTCCGAGCATACTAATACACCTTGTTCGAATTAACAAAAAAGTAACAAATTTTCGTAATTGCGATTTAGTGATTTCGCAATCAGCATAAGCCCCTAATCTTTCCGGTGAGAATAAATATGTATATTGGTATCGATCTTGGCACATCCGGTGTCAAAACCATTTTGACCGATGAAAGCGGCAAGGTGGTGGACTCAGCGTCTTCTTCTTTAACGGTTACCATGCCGCATCCGCTGTGGTCAGAACAGAATCCAGCAGACTGGTGGACAGCCACCTGCGCAACGCTGGATGAATTAACCCAGCGCAACGACTTATCGGTTGTTAAGGCTCTGGGCCTGGCGGGGCAAATGCACGGCGCAACACTGCTGGATAAAGCAGGCCAGGTGTTACGCCCGGCTATTTTATGGAATGACGGCCGCAGTGAAGCGCAATGCCAGACATTAGAAAGCATCGTCGCGAAGTCTCGGGTGATCACCGGCAACCTGGTTATGCCAGGCTTTACGGCTCCCAAATTGCTGTGGGTAAAAGAAAACGAGCCGGATATCTTTAAACAAGTCGATAAGGTGTTACTGCCAAAAGATTACTTGCGCTATCAACTCACCGGTGAATTTGCCTCTGATATGTCAGATTCAGCAGGCACCAGTTGGTTAAATACCGGTGAACGCAGCTGGAGTAAAAGCATGCTGATGGCCTGCGGGTTAAGCGAAAAGCAGATGCCAGCCCTGTATGAAGGTAACGAAATCACCGGTTATCTGAGAGCAGAACAAGCCAGTCGCTGGGGACTAAAAGCAATTCCGGTTGTTGCCGGCGCTGGCGATAACGCTGCTGGTGCGGTTGGCTGTGGCATTGTTGATGCGGGTCAGGCCATGTTGTCGCTGGGGACCTCCGGGGTATATTTCGCAGTCACCAACGATTACCGCAGCGATCCTGAATCAGCCGTACACAGTTTTTGTCATGCAGTAGGTCATCGCTGGCATCTGATGTCGGTAATGCTTAGCGCAGCCAGCTGCCTTGACTGGTTTGCCAAAAATTCCGGATACCGCTCCGTTGCCGAATTGTTTGACGATGTGGTTAACCACACCCGGCCGGATGATCCGAATACCCCTTTCTTTTTACCTTATTTAACCGGCGAACGTACGCCACACAATAATCCCAATGCCAAAGCCGGTTTCTTCGGATTAACAGCCTCAACTACCCGGGCCCACATGGCGCAGGCTGTGGTTCAGGGGGTTTCCATGGCGTTAGCCGACGGTATCGATGCCGTTCATGGCTGTGGTATTCAGGTTGACGGCATCAGCCTGATTGGTGGCGGCGTAAAAAGTCCCTACTGGCGTCAATTGCTTGCCGATGTCAGCGGCATTGCCATGAATTACCGCAGAGGCGGAGATGTGGGGCCGGCACTGGGCGCAGCAAGACTGGCGCAACTGGGAGTTTCTCCGCAAACGCCGATTAGCGATATTTGTCCGGTCCCGGAACTGGTTGCCAGCTACGAACCGGATGCGGCATTAAAAGCCTACTACGTTCAGCGTCGTCAGCAGTTTCGCGAGCTATACTTTTCACTTCATTCACAATTTTAACAAAAAACACAAAAGTCGATGAAGTTTACATAATTGTCGAATACACGCCGATTGCACAGTATTAGCAATCATCATAATAACGGGCCATTCGGCCCACTCAGGAGTTAACTATGGCGGATTTTTTCCAGGACATCAGCCCTATCCAGTACGAAGGTGCCGAGTCCACTAACCCACTGGCATTCAAACACTATAACCCCAAAGAAGTGGTGTTAGGCAAAACCATGGAAGAGCATTTACGCTTTGCTTCCTGCTACTGGCACAACTTCTGCTGGGATGGTGCGGATGTCTTCGGCGGTAATACTTTCGACCGTCCCTGGCTGCAACCAGGTAATGCCATGGAACGGGCGAAACAAAAAGCAGACGTGGCCTTTGAGTTTTTCAGCAAACTGGGCGCACCTTACTACTGTTTTCATGATATTGACGTCGCCCCTGAGGGTGACAGCGTTAACGACTATATTCGTAATTTCAGCGAAATGACCGAAGTATTAGCGGCCAAACAGGAAGCCACCGGCATGAAGCTGCTGTGGGGTACTGCCAACGTATTCAGTCACCCGCGCTATATGTCGGGCGCTGCAACCAACCCGGATCCGGAAATTTTTGCCCGCGCGGCTACACAGGTATTCCATGCAATGAATGCCACCAAAACGCTCGGCGGCGCAAACTATGTATTGTGGGGCGGCCGTGAAGGGTATGAAACCCTGCTGAATACCGACCTCAAGCGTGAGCGTGCCCAGCTCGGCCGCTTTATGAACATGGTTGTCGAACACAAACACAAAATCGGCTTTGACGGATTGCTGCTGATAGAGCCAAAACCTCAGGAGCCCACTAAACACCAGTACGATTACGACACGGCAACTGTGTATGGCTTCCTGAAAGAATTCGGTCTGGAGAAAGAGTTCGCGGTCAATATCGAAGCCAACCACGCAACGTTATCCGGCCATTCGTTCCACCACGAAATTGCCACTGCATTTGCACTGGGTGTGTTCGGCTCCATTGATGCAAACCGCGGCGACGCACAGCTAGGCTGGGATACGGACCAGTTCCCTAATAGCGTGGAAGAGATGACCCTCATTTGTTATGAAATTCTCAAAAACGGCGGATACACCTCAGGTGGCTTTAACTTTGACACCAAATTACGCCGTCAGAGTATTGATGCGGCCGATCTGTTCCATGGTCACATTGGTGGTATGGACACCTGTGCACTGGGCCTGAAAAAAGCCGCAGCTATGCTTGAAAACGACTTTATTGCCGATGCGAAGGCCAAGCGCTACGCGGGCTGGAATGGCGAGTTGGGCGAAAAAATCCTCAACGGTACTTTCTCTCTGGAATCGCTGGCGGGCTTAACCACTGAGCAGCAGCTTAACCCGAGACAGGTATCAGGCAGTCAGGAACTGCTGGAAAACCAGGTTAATCAGGTCATTTTCCGCTAAGCGGTTAGTTTTACTAAAAAAGTGCAGATACTCTCTGCACTTTTTTTGTTTCTGAAGGAGACGTAATGTGATTCGGTTATTATTGCTTTGTACCTGCCTGATAACACTCAGTGCGGAGGCAGCCACCACTCTGCACCGACTTATTTCTGATAATGCGGTATTGCAGCGCAACAAGTCCATCCCCTTGACCGGCACTGCCGATCCCAATGCCCCGATTCAAGTCTACTTTGATGGCAACCTGATAGGTGAAACAAGGGCCGAAAATGGTCAGTGGCGCTTAGAGCTGCCGCCACACCCGGCCGGCGGACCGCACCAGCTGACCATAAAAAGTACAGAAACGCTGACCGTCAACAATGTGTATTTTGGCGATGTATGGCTGACTTCCGGTCAATCAAACATGGAGCTCACTATGGCTCGTGTTGAAGAAGCCTATCCACTGGATGTGGCCGAAGCAGACTTTCCGCTTATCCGAGAATTCACGGTGCCCGATACCTACCGCTTTGACGCGGCAAATACCGATTATGACGGTGGCCAGTGGCGCAGTGCCACACAGCAAAACATTCGCCACCTTTCCGCCGTAGCCTATTACTTTGCCCGGCAGATACACCTTGACCAAAACGTACCGATAGGGATTGTTAATGCTTCACTTGGCGGCTCGCCCGTTGACGCCTGGATGCATAAGGATATTCTGACCCCTTATCCGGAAAAAATTGCTGCTGGCGAGCGCTTTGCCGATCCGGCGGTAGACCAACAAACCCGCAAAGACGATAAGGCCCGCTCCGATGCCTGGTACGGTAAACTTCATCAGGCCGACAAAGGATTACAATCAACCCCCAAATGGTATGCACCACAGTTGGATGACAGCGACTGGCAGCCAATCTCGCTACCCGGCAACCTGCCCACCAGCGGCAAAGACTTTATTGGCGTTTGGTGGCTCAGAAAAACCCTCCACCTCGACGAGGTCCCAAGCGGGCCGGTTACACTTCGACTTGGACGTATTGTGAATGCTGACACCGCGTATATTAACGGCCATGAAGTTGGCGGAACCGGTTATCAGTATCCCCCCCGCCGCTACAATGTAACGCCCGACATGCTGAAGAAAGGCGACAATGTGATTGCCATTCGCATTACCTCCGGCGGCGGCTCCACCGGTTTTGTACAAGACAAAGCTTACTTTTTAGGCACCGACAAAGCGCGTTACTCTCTGGTTGGGGAATGGCACTTTAAAATCGCCGCCGAGATGCCCAGAATGGCGGGCTCTACCTTTATCCGCTGGCAGCCAATGGGCTTGTATAACGCCATGATAGCACCGGCAACACAGTATCCGGTGAAAGGCGCCTTGTGGTATCAGGGGGAGTCAAACAGTGGTGCCCCTCACGACTATGCCGAGAAGTTAACGGCCATGATTAAGCACTGGCGTGCGCAATGGCAACAACCTGAAATGCCCTTCATAGTTGTGCAACTGACCAACTTTATGGAACGCCGATCGCAACCTGTAGACAGCAACTGGGCGGTATTGCGCGACCAACAGCAACAAGTCGGCCAGCTCGAGAATACCGGCTCTGTGGTCACGCTGGATGTTGGTGAGTGGAATGACATTCACCCGGTTAACAAAGCCGCCGTAGGGGAGCGACTGGCACTGGCCGCCCGCCATATTGCCTACAACCAGGACATCGCCTACCAGGGCCCGCTGGCAACTAAAGCGCAGCGGGAAGATGGCAAGGTTATAGTGCACTTTAGCCATACCGGAACAGGGCTCACTGAAGCCTCGCCTTTAACGCAAAGTTTTGCTATTGCCGGGGCAGATAAACAGTTCTACTGGGCCGACGTCAGCGTAAACAAAGATTCAGTCACCTTAGTGAGTGACAAGGTCAGTCAACCCATGTACGTACGCTACGCGTGGGCCGACAATCCCGAGCCCGGCTTATTCAGCAGTACCGGGCTGCCCGCCCCAGCATTCAGTATGACCGTTACCACCCCAGCAAATGCTGATTAACCTTTATTTCAGGCCGGAGTAATTATGACCACAAAAATAAAATCGTTTAGTAAGCTGGCTGTATCGTTATCACTGATATTGGCCATCAGCGCCTGCTCAGGGGGCAACAACATGAACAGCTCTGTGACGTCTGAAGCCCTTCAAAGTGAATCAGACCCCGTTGCTTTTTACGTTAATCAGACTGGTTTTTTGCCACACCAGCAAAAACACATTGTTATTCGCTCCTCGCAGCCGGTTACCTTTGACGTTATCCATACAGCTACCGGTAAAACTGTGCTGCAGGGAACCACCAGCGCGCCGGCTTACTGGGATCTTGCCGATCAAACGGTTGCCATTGCGGATGTGAGCAGCCTGGTTGAGCCTGGTCTTTACCGGCTGTCTGTGGGAGCGGAAGATTACACAACGTTCAGGGTTTCCGCTGAGCGTTTAAATGCCCTGCATGATGCCACCATTAAGGCCTATTACTATAACCGTGCGGGCATCGCGCTGGATCCGGCCTTTGCAGGAAAATGGCACCGTGAAGCGGGCCACCCCGACACCAAGGTCATTAACCTCAACCAACCGGAGCAAAGCATAGTCAGTGCGAAGGGCTGGTATGATGCCGGAGACTACAACAAGTACATCGTCAATTCAGGCATCTCAACTTATACCCTGATGCGTGCCTATCTGGATTTCCCCGGATTTTACGCTGAACGGCGCTGGAATATCCCCGAGTCCACCAATCAACAGCCCGACTTGCTTGACGAAATCAGCTGGAATCTGGACTGGATGCTTACCATGCAAGATAAGGACGGCGGCGTTTTCCATAAGCTGACCACCTTAAACTTTGCCCCGGCGGTTATGCCGGCACAAGCCAACGCGCAGCGTTATGTGGTGAGTAAGGGAACTGCCGCATCGCTAAACTTCGCGGCAGTCATGGCCACAGCAGCCAGAGTATACCCACAACACAAAAACACTTATCTGAGTGCCGCAGAAAAAGCCTGGCAATGGGCTCAGCGAAACCCAGCTAAGCCCTATACCAATGAAGCTAACGTTAACACTGGTGAATATGGCGACTCGTCATTCACCGATGAGTTTGCCTGGGCCGCCAGCGAACTGTATTTAACCACTGGTGAGCCAGGCTATCTTAACCAGATTGAGCAGAACCTTGGGGCTCCGGCAACCCCAGGCTGGTCTGATACCATGGGATTAGCTTACCTGTCGTTACTCTCTGAGCAAGGTCAGAAAACCTTATCCGGGCAACGCTATGATTCACTGAGATCAGGCTTTCTGGAATACGCCGATTCATTGGTAAAAACCAGCCAGGACTCGCCGTTCAGAATTGCCATGTCGGCCAGGGATTTTGTTTGGGGCAGTAATGGTGTTGCGATGAATCATGCCATGGTACTGGCCAGCGCCTACCGCCTGACCAGTCAGGAAAGTTATCGCCATGCATTTACCGGTTTGGTGGACTACGTACTGGGGAAAAACCCGCTGGGTTACTCTTATATTACGGGGTTTGGACAACGGTCACCGCACTTTATCCATCACCGGCAATCGCAGGCAGACGGCGTTGCCGAACCCGTACCCGGCTGGTTAGCAGGCGGCCCACAAAACGGCCATCAGGACAACTGCCACTATGAGTCATCTCTTCCTGCTACGTCGTACAAAGATAACTGGTGCAGTTACTCTACCAATGAAGTCACCATAAACTGGAATGCGCCGCTGGTGTATTCACTCGCGGCACTGCTGGAACAAAAAATTCAATAAGTATTGAAGAGGATAACAAATGTAAATTATTTGTTATCCTCACTCGCCTACCCAACTTGTATTACAATACTTCAAATAACAGCAACAAATCCCATAAAAACAGACTATTACAACACTCATTACGAAACCTTGTTAATAAACTGTTGCGATATATGGTTTTTACTTTGTGATATTTTAACATCCCATTGATACTTCTCCGGGCTTCAACGAGTATGCTTCCACCATAGTTGGCTTTCATAACCGCGGTCACAGGCCGGTTAACTTCAAAGCCAAGTAAATGGATAACAATAATTCCATTCTATCTCAGCGGAGAAGTACACATGGCTAGGATTCGGGCACACACTACCAACCGATATGCTAAGACTTTTAATAAATCCATCGTTGCCTTAACGATTCTTTCTGCGCTCCATGGCGTAACAGCTCAGGAACAGGAGGACCAGGAAACAAAAGCATCGAACGAAGAAGAAGTCGTAGAGAAAATTGAAGTTAAAGGGATCCGCGGCAACCTCTTAAATGCACAAAACCTCAAACGTTATTCTGATACGGTAGTGGACGCCATTACCGCTGATGACATCGGCACACTGCCCGACCGCAGTGTGCTGGAAGCCATTCAGCGGTTACCCGGTGTGTCCATTGAACGCTTTGCAGGCCCCGACGACCCAGACCACTTTAGCGTTGAAGGCAGTGGCGCCATCATTCGTGGCATGACCCAGACACGAAGTGAATTTAACGGGCGTGACTCTTTCACGGCTAATAGTGGTCGGGGCCTTTCTTTTCAGGATGTTTCACCTGAATTGATGGGGGGTGTGGATATTTATAAAAACCAGACCGCCGACATGATAGAAGGTGGGATCGGTGGAACGGTTAGTTTGCGAACCCGCAAACCGTTCGATTCAGAAGACCGGGTAATTGCTTTTGGTGGTGATTATTCTTACGGCGATGTGGCCGAAAAAGGCAGTCCGACATTCTCCGGATTATACAGTGATCGTGTCGACCTCGATGGTAACGGTGAACTGGGTTTTCTGGTGAATTATGCCAATTCACAGTTATACGGTGAGTCACATGGTATTCAGTCTGATGCTTACGTGCAGACCTACGCCCGTGATTTAGCCGGCGCTGAAGCCTTTACCGGCGCAGACAATAACGGCACGGTGTGGATCCCTAACGCGTCTAACCTGTTGAAGAAGTTTGACGATCGTAAGCGGGAAGGTTTCGCGAGTACCCTGCAATGGGAAAACGAAGATGAAACGCTACTGGCTACCATGCAGTACATTCGTTCAGATGCGTCGCTCTCCTGGCATGAACAGGCGGTTAAGTATCAGGGTGGCTATTATAACCTGGACAATCGCCGCACCCGGGCGCTGGAAGGCACCGAATTTGAATTTGATGACAACGGTCTGTTTGGCTCCGGCACCATGGTGCAGGGCGTTGACGGCTGGCGCGCCGCCGATGGCAACAATGACCGGATTATCCGCTCCTGGGAAAGTGGCGGTCGCCCGCAGTTTGGCTATCCCTACCAGTTTGATTCACGGGTCAAGCAAACCGATACCCTGGTGGAAGATCTGTCGTTTAATCTGGAGTGGATGGCCACTGATGCATTGGAACTGAAAGCCGATATTCAGTATATCAAAGCCAAAACCCGCGACGACGATGTGGTTGTTCACACCGCGGCTTTTGCCGGCCAGGCTTACGATGTGACGGGCAACACGCCCACCATGACACTTATCGAACCCTATTTTGGTTACCGGGATGCAAACCCGGATGTCTATGCTGAAGGGAATTATCCGGGCTTCACCGGCGACCCGGCCGGCGACAGCAATTATTTTCAGGACCCAACGTCTTATTTCCTGCGCAGTGCCATGGATCACTGGGAGCGCTCGGAGGGTGATTCTTTTGCCACCCGTCTGGATGCTACTTATCACTTAGACAGTGACAGTATTTTCACTTCGGTACAATCTGGCGTTCGTTACGCAAAGCGTGAACAAACCGTGCGATCTACCAGCTACAACTGGGGGCCTCTGGCCCCGGAGTACAGTGGTGCGGCGGCAGCAGGATGGCTGGATACCATCCCTGTAGATGCCAGTAATTTTGAACTGGTCGACTGGTCTGATTTTCATGGTGGCGGTATCGCTAACATTCCGGGCAATCAAACCATCCATGCCACCGAAGCTTATGTACGATCGATTATCGCAGGCGCCCGTCCCTATATGTCGGCAGGAGGTTCCTGGGAACCCTATCCTGACCGTCCCAACGTGGATGATAAATACGGTATCTTTACACCGGGTGAGGTCAACCTGACCACCGAAGAGAATAAAGCAATTTACGTGCGTGTGAATTTTGAAGGTACCGGCGATCTGCGTTACAGCGGTAATATTGGTTTACGTTACGTGCAGCTTGACCGTCAGGCCGACGGAGCTATTACGTTCCCGGATTTAGTGCCGGACTTTATGCCGCCGGAGTCTTTGCAAGGTGCACCGTTAAACGCCGAGATTGTTACTGACTGGCTCAACGAGCAGATCAGCGCCGGCAATTATGCGGATATTGAGGAAGCCCTCGAGGCTGAAGAGAACCGTTGGATTGGCGATCAGCGCAACTACTTGTCCAATGCAGAGCGCAATTTTGGTAATGACGCTGAAGAGCGCCTGTCTGCCGAGACCGACTTTGACATGCTGCTACCCAGCTTTAACTTCAAAGTTGAGGTTGCCGATGATTTGATTACCCGTTTCGCGTTTTCAAAAGCGGTGGCATTGCCTGATATGTCAGACATCCGTAACCGAGCCACGCTGGGCACCGAATCCATTCAGGCTGTCCGCCCCATCAGCAACCCAGATCCGGAAAATCCACCAGAGCCTGGTGAGAACCTGATCCAGTCGGCCTATGTGCCAGCGTGGACCGGCTCCGGCGGTAACCCGTTCTTAAAACCTATGGAATCCACCCAGTACGACCTGGCGCTGGAGTGGTACTTCGCTGAAGTGGGTCAATTGAGCGTGACCTATTTCCATAAAGATCTGAAAAACTACTTTATTCAGGGCGCGGCGGTCCAACAGTACACCAACCCCACCAACGGACAGGTCCAGTCGGCACTGGTGAACTCAACCACTAATGGCGGTAAGGGCACCATGGACGGGGTTGAAATTGCGTATCAGCAATTTTACGACATGCTCCCCGCGCCCTGGGATGGCCTGGGTGTGCAGGCAACCTACACCTATATAAACGCCTCGGGGGTCCCCAATAACGAAGTGGATGTGGAAGATGAAAGCTGGTTAGGGGATGACTTTACCGATACAGGTATTCGCGTCAACCTGGATAACGTGCCGCTGCAGGGTCAGTCTAAACATACGGCCAACATTGTTGCCATGTATGAGAAAAATGGCTGGAGCGCACGACTGGCGTATAACTGGCGCTCGCGTTATCTGCTTACTACCCGTGATGTTATCTCCAAGGCACCACTGTTCTACAACGATATCGGTCAGTTAGACGGTTCCATTTTCTACAACTGGAATGAGAATGTTACGGTGGGTATTCAAGGCACCAACCTGACAGACTCGCAGTCTGAAACCATTATGGTATTGAACAACGAGGGGCTGGAAGCAGGGCGTTCCTGGTTTAGATCAGACCGTCGACTGGCATTTGTTATTCGTGCTAACTTCTAACAGCCACATCGCTGCGTGATGGATCAGGCCCTGGCTCAGGGCCTGATTTTTTTGTTTTTGGGGCAGACATGCAAACACCGTTAAAAAAAATCATTATTCTGGGCGGCGGCTCGGCTGGCTGGATGACAGCCGCCGCACTGGGTAAAATTTTAAGTAAACACCCCTGTGATATTCAGGTTATTGAATCAGAAGAAATCGGTACTGTGGGCGTGGGCGAAGCCACCATTCCACAAATTCAGTTGTTTAACGACTTAATCGGGCTGGATGAAGATACCTTTTTAAAACGTACCCAGGGCACCTTTAAACTGGGGATCCAGTTTCAAAACTGGCGCAAGCCTGGCCACAGCTATTACCACGCATTTGGTGAAGTGGGCAAGAACATGGAGGGGGTGCACTTTTATCAATACTGGCTCAAAATGCGCCAGCAAGGTAAAGCTGCGCCACTGGATGAATATACGCTGTCGTCGTTAGCCTGCAATGAAAAGCGTTTTATGCGACCGTTCGAAGCGGGCAACTCACCCCTTTCAAACATCGCCTATGCGTTTCATTTCGATGCTGGCCTGTATGCTAAATTTCTGCGTGAAGTGGCCGAAAGCCATGGCGTGCAGCGTACCCAAGGCAAAGTCACTGAAGTCCGTCAACAGCCCGACGGCTCTATACAGTCGTTGATTCTGGAAAACGGTAGCGAACATGATGCAGACTTCTTTATTGACTGCTCGGGCTTTCGCGCGCTGCTTATCGAGCAAACATTAAAAGCCGGCTATGAGGACTGGCGTCACTGGTTACCTTGCGATCGCGCGGTAACCGCACCGTCTTCACTCACTGAAACCCCATGGCCTTTCACCCGCGCCGCCGCACAACAGGCTGGCTGGCAATGGCGTATTCCCCTGCAGCACCGGGTTGGTAACGGCCACGTCTACTGCAGCGAGTTTATGTCAGACGAGGAAGCCGACAAAACACTGCGGCTGAATATCGAGGGTGAGCTGCTGGCAGACCCCAGACAAATCCGTTTTGTCACCGGTAAACGGCGTAAGTTCTGGCATAAGAACTGTCTGGCAGTAGGCTTATCCGGCGGCTTTATGGAGCCACTGGAGTCCACCAGCCTGCATCTGGTGCAGGTAGCAATTTCCAAATTCTTTAGTTATTTTCCGTTCCAACAACCGTGCCAGAGTGATATTGACCAGTACAATACAGAGATGGACTTTGAATTTACCCGTATCCGCGATTTCCTGATCCTGCACTATCACGTTACCGAGCGCGAGGATACTGAGTTCTGGCGATACTGTAAGCACATGGCCATTCCCGATACCTTGCAGGAAAAAATTGATCAGTTTAAGGCCAATGGCCGCATCACCCGCTTTAACAATGAGCTGTTTAATGATTTAAGCTGGTTTGAGGTGATGTACGGGCAAGGCCTGCGCCCTGAGGGATATCACGGGCTGGCGGATATTTTTCCCGAGGAGGAGTTACGCCGACGGCTTGAAGGGATCCAGCGGGTAGTCAGAAAATCGGTAGATTATATGCCTTCCCATGCTGAATTTATTGCCAAATCCTGCGCAGCAAACAATGACTGACATAAAGGCGCTGCCGGTAGCGGACACTGGCCATCAGGTTTGGGTGATTGACGATTTTATACCGGGCCCTCATCAACTCATTGACTATGCCTGTACCCGGCAGCACCCCCCCCGGTTATCGCCGGTTTACCCCGGGCTAAGAATGGCGGTTCCGCCCGGTTATCTGAAGTACTCCCTGACCGCCATTACCAGCGCATTGCATCGCAGCGGGGTAGCTACTACGTTAACCGCCGGCGAGGCTTATTTCGCCATGGTAACCCGCACCGCAGAGCAATTAACCCCGGAACAGTGCATTCCCCATTTTGACCGCCCGCTACTCAACGAATACGCCATGGTCCACTACCTGTGCCCGCCATCGTACGGCGGTACCAGTTTTTACCGATATAAACCCACAGATCAGGTAGCTGTTACCCGCAGCAGTCTGGCAGGCTATCAGCAAAGTCTGTCTGAGCAGTTACCACAACAGCCGCCCTCGCAAGGCTTTGTTAATGGTGATACGCCGCTGTTCGAGCGGGTTTTACAAGTCCCCTGCCAGTTTAACCGGGCAGTGGTTTACCCCTGTGCACTGCTTCACTCAGGGGATATTGCCGCCAATTTCACACCCGATTTAAACCCCTACACCGCTCGCTTTACTGTGACCGCCTTTCTGCGCTAGTGTGCAGCGTTAACCAGCCCAACGACCCCATGATAAGCCGCTTTGGGATTACCCTTGCGATCGAGTAACAGCGGGTAATCTGTGCGCCCGCGAATAGGCCAGTTATTGCGCCACGAATCACCATCGGTAGTGCCCCACAACGTCACCCGGTTAATATGTTCTGCATAGTTAAGAAACAGCGAGAACAGCGCCGCATATTTATCGGCCAGTAACTGTTGGCGGGCTGGCGGTAACCCCTCTACATAAGGGTCATAAACCGGATGGGCAGTAAAATTCTGAGTGATGTCCGCGCCGGTATGGGCGTTATCAGGCAGCGGCAATACGGTCACATCCAATTCGGTAATCGCTACGTTAGTGCCTGCCTCAATTAAGCGGATTATGCTCTGCTCAACATCACTGAGCGCCGGGTAATCCAGCGAATAATGGCCTTGCATGCCTACCGCATCCACATGAATATCCTGACGGGCTAATTGCTTAACCAGCCTGACCGCCCCCGCCACTTTTTGCGCTTTATACAGATTGTAATCGTTGTAATAAAGCTGCGCTGAAGGGTCGGCCTGCCTGGCATATTTAAAAGCATATTCGATGTAATCGTCACCGATGATCCGACGCCATGGCGTATCTCGCAACGTGCCATCGTCATTAAGCGCTTCGTTCACAACATCCCAACCCCTCACCTGCCCTTTATAGCGGCCAACCAGGGTAAAGATATGCTCGCGCAGGCGGGACAGTAAGACTTCACGACTCACCGCCTGTCCTGCATCATCTTCAAACACCCAGGCCGGGGTTTGCTGGTGCCACACCAGGGTATGACCAATAACCTGGCCGTCACACCGCTGTGCCAGTTGAATTAACTGATCAGCCATCACAAAGGAATATGCCCCCGGCTGCGGTTGAACATGTTGCCATTTCATCGCGTTTTCGGCGGTAAAGGCATTAAATTCCCGGCACTCCGGGGCGTTGTTGTCGGGCAAAGCCGACATCAGAGTACTGGATTTAACCGCGGTGCCAATCAAAAACTGCCCCGCATAAGCATCAGCCAGTCCGCTGTTGGTGTTGGTGTTGGTGTTGGTGTTGCCCGCACAGCCAGTCAGCGACCATGACAGTAATAGTGTGGCCATCAGGCGATTCAACATCGTCAGGCTTCCTTATTGCAACTGAATACGTTTATGCGCAACGGCTTCAGGCTTACCGTAACCAGGCTGGCCATCGCCCATGTAAACCTCAAGGGCACCGGTGTAAGGCACTTTTTGTCCCTGCTCATCAATGTACACCAGTTCATCGGCCGTTACCGTGAGCGAAACGGTTTGCTGTGCGCCCGCATCAATCGTCGAACGGGTAAACCCTTTAAGGCTCAAGCGGGGCGTGTCTACCGGGGCATCCGGCATACTGACATAGACCTGGGTAACCTGACTGGCCGCCTGCTCACCGCTATTGTTAAGCGTTACACTGAGGGTTAAATCCTCACCGGAAGCCAGACTATCCGGCGCTTGCAGGCCGCTGTACTGAATGGTGCTGTAGCCCAGGCCAAAACCAAAGGGATACAGTACATCGCCCTCAAAGTAACGGTAAGTGCGATTGGCCATAGCGTAGTCATCCAACGGCGCAAAGCCATCAAGGTTTTTATAGAAAGTTACCGGCAGGCGGCCGGAAGGATTGACTTCGCCCCAGAGAATACGGGCTAAAGCGGTGCCGGTGGCTTCGCCCGGATAAAATGCCTGGATAATCGCATCCACATTGTCCTGCTCCCAGTTGAGCGCCATGGCACTGCCACTAAAGTTAACCAGTACCACCGGTTTACCCAGTTTTTCAACCGCTTTAATCAGTTGCTGCTGTTCTTCCGGCAAAGCAATACTGGTGCGATCGCCGTAGTTAAAGCCATCCAGCTTCACTGGCATTTCTTCGCCTTCAATGCGAGGAGAAATTCCCACTGCCATTACCACCACATCGGCTTTGGCCGCTTTTGCCAGGGCTTCTTCCTGCAGCGCTTTGCTCTCATTCACCCAGCGCAACTGCCATTCTGCCCGCAGGCCGCCGGCAGTGTTACTCACCGGATTGGATACCACCCGATGACTGACTTTAAAGTCGTAGCTTTGCTCTGCATTAAGCGCCACTGCGCCGTTTACCAACTCACCGTTAAGCATAACTTCACCCGGCCCGTCGAATCGGTAACTGCCCGACGTCTGTGGCACAAGCTGGCCGTGTGCCACCATAGCAAAGTCATCCAGCCACTTACCGCTAACCGGTGAGCGCAGGCTACGCATTTGCAATGTATTGAGTATCTCAGAATTTACTGCGCTTCCGGTTTGCTCAGCTGGCACCCTTAATGAGGAGAAATCGGTGATCGGTTCACGCGCAACGGCATAGTATTCCACCTTCACGCCGGGGCTCAGTTCACCGGATTCATCCCGGTGAAACAACACCGATTCATCAAGGACTTGCCAGTGGCCGTAAATATCGTCAATCAGGGCACTGCCGGGCGCATACGGCACTGCCTCATTGCCCGTGTAGTTTTTGATGCCCTGAAGTACGGTAACCGGATTAACCGGCAGACCATTGTAGTTACCCAGCAGCACATCCTGATTATCCGCGTTGGGCCCAATCACTGCCACTTTAACCCCTTTTTGAAGCGGCAGCACGCCATTGTTTTTCAGCAATACCAGGGCACGTTCCGACGCTTTTTGCGTGAGGGCCAAATGCTCTTCTGTGCCCACTACCTCCAGCGGAATGTCAGCAAAAGGTACACTACTATCGGGATCGAACATGCCCAGTTTAAAGCGGGTCATCATCAGGCGGCCTACCGCCTGATCTATCAACGACTCCTCAATAAAGCCTTTTTGTACAGCAAAGGTAAGGTTGGCATAACTGCTCAGGCGTCCGGTACCACAATTCAGATCGGTCCCACTCTTTACTGCCCAGGCTGCGGCTGCGGCCGGAGAGCGTGTAACATTGTGTGCCTTGGGATCATAAAAATCGGCAATGGCTCCGCAATCCGACATTACATGCCCGTCAAACTGATAATCACTGCGTAAGATGTCTTTGAGTAAACGGTCAGAACCACAGGCCGGCGCGCCATTTACCCGATTGTAGGCACACATTACGGCTTCGACATCGGCCTCCACTACCGCCTTCTCGAAAGCCGGTAAGTAGGTTTCGAACAAGTCCTTATCAGAGACCACATAATCGTCGGAATGGCGGGAGACTTCCGGCCCGTTGTGCACGGCAAAATGCTTGGCGGTGGCGGCGGTTTTTAAGTACGTTTCATCATCGCCTTGCAACCCGTTGATAAAGGCCACGCCCAGTTCGCCGGTCAGGTAAGGATCTTCCCCGTAAGTTTCCTGCCCTCGTCCCCAGCGCGGATCGCGGAAAATATTAATATTCGGCGACCAGTAAGTTAACCCGGTATAACGATAACTCAACCCACGTTGCTTAAAGGCATGGTGCTTTGCGCGGCCTTCATCAGAAATGACCGTGGCAATCTCATTTAACAGCGCCCGGTCCCACATTGCCGCCATGCCGATTGCCTGGGGAAACACCGTTGCTTCCCCCGCCCGGGCTACCCCATGTAAGGCCTCATTCCAATAGTCGTAGGCCGGTACATCGAGTCGCTCAATCGCCGGTGCATCGTTGTACATTTGCGCGACTTTTTCCTCAAGCGACATCCTTTTCACCAGATCGCTGACTCTTTGCGGCATCGGTAATGATGTATCCTGATACGGCAACACCTGATCAGTTTGTAAGCCTTCACTTTCACTGCTAGTTTTATTTTCACTGCTTCCCGAGCAGGCACTAAGTATCATAGCCAGGGCCAGCAATGTTGCCGACCGGCGTTTCACTCTCAGGTCATTGTTCGGTTTGTTACGCGTAGGTAATTTCATCAGATGCCTCAACAATCAATTTACCCGCACGATACCCTATCGCTCCTGAGGCACAATCGAAGGACCGCAAAACGTAAATAAAAAGTTAAAAAACGCTAGACTTATTCCCACATCCAGGTCCGCTGGCGTTGCTCACTGTTACTGCTCGGATGCGCTTTTAGCCGTTCCAATAAAATTGCTGTAACAATGTACATTTATGCTGACTCTATTCGATTAAGTATCGGTTTTAAGCCCGGTTTACGTTACACTGTGCTCAATTTTGCAACTGGTAAGATGACTGTAGTGAAAACCTTATTAAAAAGCCTGAACGGCGTATTGTCGGCGTCACTGTACGGGCTAAATACCCTGTTTTGGGTGCCCCTGGTGCTGGTCTTAGCCTTATTTAAGCTTATTCTTCCGCTGCGCTTGTGGCGCACCTTCATGACCTACCTGCTGGACGCTTGTGCGGTGGGCTGGATCAGCGTGAATAACCTAAACCAGCGTTTATTCAGCCGCACCATTCTGGAAATCTCCGGACTGGAAGGTCTGTCCCGTAATGACTGGTATCTGGTCATTGCCAATCATCAGTCCTGGGTCGACATTTTATTGCTGCAACGGGTATTTAACCGTGAGATACCGTTTTTGAAGTTTTTCCTTAAACAGCAACTTATCTGGGTGCCTTTTTTAGGCCTGGCCTGGTGGGCACTGGATTTTCCTTTTATGCGACGCTACAGCAAATCGTTCCTGGCTAAGAACCCACACTTAAAAGGCAAGGATATGGAAACCACAAAAAGGGCTTGCGAGAAGTTTAAGTACAAACCGGCCAGTATTATGAATTTTGTGGAAGGCACGCGCTTTACCAAAGAGAAACAGGCCCGTCAGTCATCGCCCTTTAAACATCTGCTAAAACCCAAGGCCGGCGGCATTGCCTTTGTGCTCAACGCCATGGGCGGCCAGCTTCATCAACTGATAGATGTCACCATTTTTTACCCTGGCGGCACCCCGTCGTTTTGGGACTTCATTAATGGCTCGGTGAACAAGATTAAGCTGCATGTTGACGTAAAACCGTTAACAGGGCTGTTTCCGGAAGAGGTAAAGGTCATGGAGTACTTTGAAAACCCGGAACAACGTGCTCGCTTTCAGCAGTGGCTGAATGACCAGTGGCACACCAAAGACCAGCGCTTAGAATGCTGGAAGACGGTGTAAGCAATGCTTAGAGTAGTAATGGCACCGCTGATATTTATTGTTCATTTACCTCTGCAGCTGGCCAACCTGGCCTTCTGGGGCGGCCTGATCATTGTGTTTGGATTAGTGCGTTTTGTGCTGCCCATTGCGGCGATTCAACGAGCACTGGCCCCCCTTATGAACTTCTTTTTGCTGTGTTTCGGCAAGTGCAGCTTAGCGCTGATCCGGCTGTTTAATCCGGTTATCCTCGATTACCGGGTGCAAGGTGAGCTAAGTAAAGAAAACTGGTACCTGATTGTCGCGAATCACTTAAGCTATCTGGATATTGTCCTGCTCATCGAATTTTCGGCCTTTCGGATCCCGGCACCTAAGTTCTTTTTAAAGCAGGAGCTCATCTGGCTGCCGTTTGTTGGCCTCGCAGCCTGGGCGCTGGAAATGCCGTTTATGAAACGCTACTCGGCGGCTTACCTGAAGAAATATCCCCATAAACGCGGCACTGACATTGCGACCACCAGGCATCACTGTCAGAAATTCCGCCACAAGCCCACTACGGTTATCAACTTTGTGGAAGGCACACGTTTTACGCCAATCAAACATGCCAGCAAACAGAGTCCTTATAAGCACCTGCTCCCGCCGAAAGCGGGCGGTATTGCCTTTACTCTGGCCACCATGGGCGAACTGTTCACCAACATTCTGGATATTTCGCTTCTTTATCCGGACAATACTAAACATCCTATGCTGGCTATGTTGTGCGGTCAGATGCGACGAATCATTGTAGATGTTAACGTGATTGACATTCCCGGCGAAGCGATTGGCGATTATTATAACGATGCTGAATTTAAAGCCGGTTTCCAACACTGGGTGAATACTCTGTGGCAGAATAAAGACCGCAACATTATTGGATTAAAAAAGGGTAACTAAATGGTCACAGCGGAAACGCTTCGTGAAAACTTTGTTGAACTGCTTAAACAAATCGATACCGATATCGTCTTAAACGGATCCTTGTACAACAGCTTTTCCCTTCTGCTGATTTTTGTTCTGGCTCTCTGTGGCCTGTTTATTAGCCGATTAATGCTTAATTCGGTTGTTACTCGCTGGGTCCTGAAAAGCAAAACACATTGGGATGATGCACTGCACAGCCATGGATTCTTTAACCGACTGATTCACCTGGCGCCGGCCCTGATTATTTTTGCCTCGACTCATGTGCTGCTAACCACCGACAGCCTGCTGTATACCGTGCTGCTGAAATGCTCTTTACTGTACTTAATGACGGTCGCGGCGCTGTCGATGAGTGCCTTACTGAATACCTTTGAAGACTGGTATAACTCAACACCTTTCGCGGCTCAGGCATCGATTACCGGCTTTGTACAGGTTGCCAAGCTGGTGCTGTTTATCGTACTGATGTTACTCAGCGTATCGCTGATAGTAGAACGCAGCCCGCTGTTGTTGTTATCCGGCTTAACGGCTATCGCCGCAGTTTTATTGTTGATCTTTCGCGACACCATTCTGGGTTTTGTGGCCGGTATTCAGATAACGGCTAACCGGTTATTTACCAATGGCGACTGGATCCAGGTTGATAAATTTGGCGTCGACGGTGAAATCATCGAACTGGGATTAACCAATGTAAAGGTCAGAAACTGGGATAATACTATCTCAACCATCCCCACTTATTCACTGACCAATGAAGCCATTAAAAATTGGCGGGGCATGCAGGAATCGGGCGGCCGGCGTATAAAACGTGCCGTTTATATCGACATTCACTCCATCCATTTGTTTGATGAAAACAGCCTGCAAGAGGTGGCTAAAATTCGCTTTATTGCCGATTACATTAAAAGCAAAATTGACGAGTTACAGCGTTATCATAAAGACCACTCCATCGATGAAGGGGATTTGCTCAATCGCCGTGCACTGACCAATATCGGCACATTTCGCGCCTATCTGGAAGCCTATTTAAACAAGCACCCGAAAATCAATCAGGACATGACTCTGATGGTCCGGCAACTGCCGCCTAACGAGCTGGGTTTACCGCTGGAAATCTATTGCTTTTGCCGGGACAAATCCTGGGTTGCTTACGAAAAAGTCCAGGCCGATATCTTCGACCATATTATGGCAATGCTGCCACTGTTTGACCTGCGGGCTTATCAGCGCGACAGTCACCTGGCGGCAATGTCTGGCCCGGCAAGTACAAGCGCAAAAGCTTCCGCAGAGGATGCCCCGGACTCAGTAAAAGACTGACACAAAAAAAGCGCTCATCAGAGCGCTTTTTTACCGAATACCTAAGCAGGTTAACGGTGATTTATTTAGCCGATTACGTAGAGCATCAACAAGCTGATAACCAGGCCGCTTACGCCCAGATAGCCCATTTCAATTCGCTCATGCAGGGCTTCGCTGCCCTCTTTGCCAGACATAAAGCCCATGACGATGCTGCTCATGCCTAAAGTAAACGCTACTAACGCAACACCAAATAAAATTGCATCAATCCAGTCACTCATAATCTTTACCCTATAAAAATTCTGCGCGTATTATGCACTAAGGAAACAAAAATGAACATGCGCAAAATCAATATTCCGTTGAATAATGAACATGGTCAAATACGCTAATAATTAGTGTTACTTCCAAAACAATAGGAATTAAATTTGCCAACGAATACCACGAAAAAACCTAACCCATTGTTTTAAATAAACTTAACAGATTGGCCTGTGAATTGCGATACGACATTCGTATTGTTTAAAGCAGAAATGAGGATAACCATGAAAACTGTTGCTGCATCATTGATTTTAACCTCTGCCTTAATGGCTCAACCGGCACTGGCACACGTTGAAGTTGATAATAAATGTAATATGGAACTGCACGGCTCGGTAACGTTTGACCATGGCGATCTGACCATCACCACCGAGAGTGGTGAAAAGGTGCTGATCACCCCCAGTCACCAGTTATACGTTGATAGCCAGGCAGTAAACCTGGATAGCGAAGAGCAGCGTTGGGTATCTGATTATTACACCAGCATTGAAACCGCTATTCCTATGACTGTTGAAATTGCCCGTGACGGCATCAAGATTGCCAGCTTCGCCATTACCGAAGTATTCACCGAACTGCTGGGTGAAAATAATGACCTGGCGGAAGATTTTGATACGCTGTTTACCGACCTGTCGAATGAGATTGACGAGCGCTTTTACGCTGCCGACGGCACGTATAAGTTCGATAGCACCGGCCTCGAGGGTGACTGGGCTGATGCCGCCTGGAGCGAAGAGTTTGATGACAAAATTGAGTCGCTGGTAGAGCGTTCTACCGGTCACCTGCTAATGGCCATTGGTCGTCAGATGCTGTTTGAAGACGGCGACATGGACGCCTTTGCCAATCGCATGGAAAACTTTGGCGAAATGATTGAGCAACGGGTTGAAGGTGAAGCGGATGCGCTGGAAAGCAAAGCTGAAGAATTGTGCACCGTGCTGGCCAAAGCCGACTATGCCGAATCACGCATGCAGAAGAATATCGCCGGATTATCTGGTCTGGATTTACTGGAAACCACCGGTAAATCAACCCTGAAACAATAATGAAATCGCTACCGGAAGTGTTAAGCTTTAGCAAAACAAACACCGGTAGCGTAAATGACATCTCAACAAGTAAATAAACTGATACTTTGTGGTTGTGGCTGGCTGGGAGGTTATCTCGCCAGCCATTTTCGTTCTCAGATGACTATCTACGGAACTACCCGTAGTGAAGACAAAGCCAGGGCATTAAGTCAGCAAGGTATTCAGGCCATCCCTTTTACGCTGGGTGATAACCCACAGGACCTGCTAGCGGTAGCCCCCGACAGCACCTTTGTTCTTAATATTCCGCCGGGCAGACGCAATACCGATTTAAGCCAATTTACCTCAGCCATGCAGCAATTAATATCGGCGTTGTATAACCAGGTTCCGCCCAAACAGCTTATTTTTATCAGTACCACATCGGTTTATGGCGATCAGGAAGGCGATATCACCACTATTACCGCGCCAGCGCCAAACACCGCCTCTGGCGAAGCCCATGTTGAGATTGAGCAATGGCTCCAAAACACTGCGCCGGACTCGGGATACATATTGCGCCTGGCCGGTTTAACCGGGCCAGACAGGCATCCGGTAAAGACCCTGGCAGGCCGAACACTCAGCGGCGCCACTCAGGTAGTAAACCTGGTCCATGTTGATGATGTGGTAAAGGTGATAGAGGCACTTTTAGTGCAAAAGCCCGCTAACAAGCTCTGGCATTTATGTAGCGATGAACACCCTATGCGCGGAGACTATTACCCGCAAATGGCACAACGGCGGGGGTTACCAGCCGTTGAATTTAGTGACGAATTAACCAGCGCAAGCGTGCCTTCGGGCAAACACATTAACCCCGGGGCAACCCTTACCGGCCTCGGGATAACGCTTAATTACCCCACACCGTGGACAATGCAACCGGCCTGATGGCCGGTACTGACTAGCCAAACAGACTGACACCAAAATATTTCAGCGCCACGGTATTAACGAATATCACCGCCAGAATGAGCGGAATAAACGTACCTACCGAAATATCCACATAGCGTTCAACCCAGCTGCCTTTGTAGTTGGGCGCGCCAACCTGCAGTGCCTTGTTGAAGTTATGGCGCTTCCAGCGATACATCACAAAAATACAAATTAGCAGGCCATTGAGTGGCAAAATCGTGTCGTAGAACACGTCATATACTACATCAAAGAAAGACTTATCCGCCCCCGCGTAAGCGGTGAATGAAGTCAGGGCCGGCACAAAGCCAAACGACAATGCACACAACGCGGCAAATACCACCAGCAGCACACCGAGTACCACCAATGACTTGCGACGGCTGTAGTCTTTTTCGTCCATCAAGGCTGCCACTGGCACCTCAAAGATAGACACCAGGGAAGTAATGGCAGCAAAGAATACCAGCAGGAAGAAAATGCTGGCCACGATGCTGGCGCCAATAAATCCGATGCTGGTTTGTAAGGCCAGAAAAATCTGCGGCAAAAATGAGAAGATCATGCTAATTGATGACTCACTCAGCTCGGTAGTATCGATGTTCGGATTAAACGAAAATATCGCAGGTAAAATCATCAGGCCGGCCGTGAACGCTACTGCGGTATCGGTGATAGCCACCAGCTTGGCCGAGTTAGGAATGTCGGACTGGTTATCAATATAACTACCATAGGTAATCATGATCCCCATGCCCAGACTTAACGAAAAGAAAGCCTGCGACAGAGCGCCGTTAATAACCGAGGCATTAATTTTGCTGAAATCCGGTACCAGATAAAAGCTCACCCCCGCCATGGCGTTGTCTTGGGTCAGCACGAAAATCACCAGCAGAACCAGCATCACAAACAAGGTGGGCATCAATAACTTGGCCGCTTTTTCGATACCCTGTTTAACACCGCCCTGTAAGATGCCGTACATAATGCCCAATACGGCGGCCATGTAGGCGAATATCACCGGCGAGTTGATAAAGTTACCGAAGGTATTCGGGTCGGCGAGTAATTCTAAATCACCTGTCACCGCATAAAACAGATAGCCAAATATCCATACCGTGATCACCAGATAAAACACGGCAATCATAAAAGGGGTAACAATGGATAACCAACCGGCAATCTTCCACTTCGCCGAGTTGCCGGTGAGATCAGAATAGGCTCCCAACGGATCTTTCTTGGTGTGTCGTCCCACCGACATTTCAGCCATCATTACCGGTAAACAAATGGCGAATACAAAAATAGCGTACATCAGCAGGAATGCGCCGCCACCATTTTTTGCAGCGCCCACCGGAAATCCCACCAGGTTGCCAATGCCTACCGCAGAGCCTGCGGCGGCCAGAATAAATCCAAGGCGCGATCCGAACTGTTCTCTGGTCCCGCTCATATAAGTTCCTCTTGTGATTTTTATTGTTGCTTTATTTCGGAACGGTGCGCACAACTTCTTTTATAGGTAATGACGGTTGGCTGCGTCCTGTCGTCCGATTTTTTCCAATTGCATACTATCAATACCCCGTAAAAAAGTCTTGGGTTTCATCGGAAGCAATCAGCCAGCGGGCGGGTAACGCTGTACGCGCAACTTACCAGGGGATGGGTTTGTTGTCCCAGTCGAGGAAATAAGGACTGTGATCTACTTTGCGTAGCTGAATCATGGTGACCAGTTGCTGCGCGGTAAATTCTGGCGTAAACAGTTTTTCAGGTTTTACGTTACGCTGAAAAGGCTCAGATAGCTGTGAATCCACTGTGCCAGGATGATAGCAAATCAGACTGGTGTGTTTGGCTCGCCGCTTGTACTCCACCGCAGCGGTTTTCACCAGCATATTAAGTGCCGCCTTGGAGGCCCGGTACCCATACCAGCCTCCCAGGCCGTTATCTTCGATACTGCCTACCCGGGCACTCAGCACGGTTAAGGTTGAATGCTCTGAAGGGAAAAAACCTACCAGCTGTTTTATCCAGAGCATCGGCAATACAGTGTTAATGGCAAAGTAATGCTGCAGCGCCTCAGGCGTGATGTCCTCGAGGCGTTTTTCCGGTTGTACCTCACTGTCGTGCAATATACCGGTAGTGCACACCACATGGTGAAACTGCATGTCGTGTTGCTTACATTCTGCCAGCCAGTCTGCGACCGCCTGTTCATCCGTTGTGTCAAGCTGTATTGCTTTGAGGTTTGCCTGCGCGTGGTCATTCTCCTGCACCTGACGCGACACCGCATAAACAGTAGCCTGTGGAAATGCCTTGTGCATTTGCTGCGCAATGGCCTTACCTATAGCGCCGCTACTGCCAATCACTAATACATTCATGTTTTTTTGAGCTCACACTGCTGGCAACGTTTTTGCCCGGTTAGTAAGTAGGATATGCGGTATCGGTGTTTGGCAAACCACAGGTAAAAACGGTCTGCTAGCGGTTTTATCAGCGGCCAGCGCAATGGCGCATACAGCCAGCCTTTGCCCACCAGTCGCCAGGCTTCGTAGGTCACATCCAGACCAATGAGCATCGTGCCGTCGGCTCGCATGGCGTGAATACGATCGTTCAGGGCCTGCCAGTCGAGTCCGGGAAAGCGTTGGTTAAATTCCGCGGTCATAATATCGACAAAAGCCAGTTTGTTATCCTGGTTAAGGCGCTTCAGGTGGCGCATTTCTATGGCACACAGCGGGCAGCCGCCGTCATAGAATATGGTGAGTTGTGGCATTGTTTTTGTATTCATGCTTGCTTATACGCACAAATTTATCGCCTGGATGACTTGAAGATCAGTCTTTACGCCACCACACTTCATGCATAACAAAATGCGGAGTTTTTTATGACAACCACAGCGACAGAAACCACGGCAACCGCCACACTGGCCGGCGGCTGCTTCTGGTGTATCGAATCAGCCTTTAATCAGGTTCAGGGCATTAAACTGGCCACCTCGGGTTATGCCGGCGGTCACACCGATGCCCCCAGCTACGAAGCCGTTTGTAAAGGCGATACCGGTCATGCAGAAGTAGTACAGCTTACTTACTACCCGGACCAAATCAGCTATCGGGAAATTCTCGAAATCTTTTTTGCGTTGCACGATCCAACGCAGTTGAATCGCCAGGGTAATGATGTGGGTACCCAATATCGCAGTGCCGTGTTTTACCACGACGATGAGCAAAAGGCCGAAGCGGAAGCGATTATCCGGGAAATGACGGAAGAGGCGACCTGGCCGGAGCCTATTGTTACTGAGGTAGTGCCGCTGTCCAATTATTCTGATGCGGAAGATTACCATCAGTCATATTTTAAAAATAACCCTCAAAATCAGTACTGCGCTATGGTTGTGGGGCCAAAACTGGCGAAATTTAAAAAGACTTTCGCTGATCGTCTGCGTTAACGCAAACGGGCTGGTTTATGCCAGCCCGTCATGCATTCTTATTTAACCACTCATTTAATCATTTAGTTAAACCAACTGGCATCTATTGGCATGCTAAACAGTAACGGTGCCATCCCCTCGTAACGGGCCTTGTTGGCCGGGCACTGCAGATTCTTCATGTAATTTACCTTCCACGGATCGTTTATCATCCACAGGGTGTCACCTATCACCGCCAGGCCTTCAATAGAGGCATTATCCATAACTTCTTCGGCAGAACAGTTTTGTGGGTCACCACTGGGAGCAGTAAATTGTAATGCTATTTTGCGGGTTGGCATCTGCGCTGCGGTATCGATCACCCATAACTCATTATCGTTACGCGCTGCGGCCAGTAAAAAGCCGCTGTCAGCCCCTTCAGGCTGATAATACTCCAGTCCGTTGATCGGATGACGGCCGCTATCAAACGCCGGTACCAGCAACGCCGGGTCTTCCACCTCGACAAAGTCGCTGCTGTCCCAGAACGCCTTATCAAGGGTGACTGAAAATACCCTCGGATTACCCGCATTGTCCCGTTCAAGGGCCAGATACAAAGTCCGGTCCTGCCCCAGCGCCATACCCTCAATGCCATCATTGGGAAAATCGCCCACTGCAAAGGATAAAGGATACTGCAGCGGTCGCACGTGAGTCATGGTTGCACGGCCGTTATCGTGTTGTTCAATACGCACCAGAAGCGTTGGATAATCAGTCGAACCGGTTGCTTCATAGCGCTGCTGGCAACGGTCCGACAACGCACCGGTACGCGTGGCATCTTCGGTAACCGTATAAAACACGTTGGGTTGTTCGGGGTCGGCAACCAGCGCTTCCAAATCCGGCTCGTCGGACAGGTAATTGGAAAAGCAACTGCGGCGTACCCGGCTTGCCATGCCCATGTCATCAGGACGAGCGGCCAGGGTGGCGGTAGCCGGGTCGAGCTGGTGCAGTCGGCGGCGCTGATACTCTTTAGCGCTGGCGTCAGAGATTGTATATAGCATCCCATCAACCTGGGTCAGGCCGGAGGTTTGCGGATCCAGCATAACACCGCCGGCCGCTTCCATTATCCAGCTGCCGGCCAGCACGTATTCCTCAGGTGCCGTCTGGGGTTCGATTTTAGGGGTAGGTTGTTTGTCGTTGCTGCAGGCACTTAATAAGCCCGCCGCTAACAGGCTTAAAAACCAGGCTGATTTCATTGTCAGGTCCAATCCATAGTCATTTTGCGCTTATCGTCGCCTACTGACCCACCCCGGTCAAGCCCGTTGAGCAAACGGCTTGCGCTGTTGAGCGCACTTGCCTGAAACTGAACAGCACCGTATAGTCTGGCAGTAACTACTACAGGAGCAGTTTTGACCTCATCACCCCTTCCTCTTGTTATCGCCGGGCCCATTTTAAGGCATACGCAGCGGGCTGATTTTACCCTTTGGCTGGTTACCTCAGAACCGGCCGAAATCACAGTAGCTGTAAGTCAGGCCCAACAGGCACTAAGCAGTGAAACCACCGACCGCGTTATCCAGGTAGGAGAGCGGGCTTTTATTCACGTGGTGACCTGCACAGCAGAAGCCCCTTTGGCGAGCGATACGCTGTATCATTATCAACTCGAGTTTAAGCAAACGGCGCAACAACGCCGCTGGCAGAATCAGTTGCCTGCGCTGTGCTATTCGGGCCAGACGACCTTACACTTTCGCGTCCCCGAGACGATAGCCAATGTCCTGCACGGCAGTTGTCGTAAGCCCCACCATCCCTCTCAGGACAGCCTGGTTAGGGTTGACGAGCTGATTGGCGAAGAGTGTCGCGGCGGTGCAACCAGACCCGACTTACTGCTAATGACCGGCGATCAAATCTACGCTGATGACGTAGCGGGCCCCATGCTACAGGCCATTATGCAGACGATTGCGCGACTGGGGTTGTTTCATGAAACCCTTGATGAGGCCATTGTAGATTCGACCGCGCAGCTCGATGGCCACCCTTATTGCTATTACCACCGCCAGCAAATATTGCCGCAGGTCGCCACCAACACCGCATTATCCAAGTTATTTTTCGGCGCCAAAAAAAAGCCGGTTTTTACCTCGGTAAATGCGCAGAATCATCTTATTGGTCTGGCCGAAGTGATTGCGATGTATTTATTGGTGTGGTCGGATGCGCTCTGGGCAGATATCGCCTTTAATGCCAACGAAGTCGACCCGGCCCATCAGGCCTTATTTAACCGCGAAGCCGACATTATCGACCAGTTCAGCCAGTCCTTACCTCAGGTTCGCCGCGCACTGGCGCATATTCCCAGTTATATGATTTTTGACGATCACGATGTCACTGACGACTGGAATCTTACCCGGGGCTGGGAACAGGAAGTCTATGGTCATCCGTTGTCACGGCGCATGGTGGGCAATGCGCTGGCCGGCTACTGGCTGTGTCAGGGCTGGGCAAATCAGCCCGACCGTTTTGCCGCCATCGAAAAGCTCGCCAATGAGAACTTTACAGCCAACGGCATGGTAAAACACCCGGCCTTTATCGACGCCCTATTTGAGTGGGAGCAATGGCACTATCAGCTGGACACCCAGCCACCGGTGCACGTATTGGATACCCGTACCCGCCGCTGGCGCAGCGAGTCCAGCCTGAACAAACCTTCCGGGCTGATGGACTGGGAAGCCCTTTGTGAGTTTCAGCATCAGCTTATTGGTCAGAATGCGGTAATTGTGGTGTCTGCCGCGCCCATTTACGGCGTAAAGTTTATTGAGGTGATCCAGAAACTGTTTACCCTGGCTGGCAAAGCATTAACCGTCGATGCGGAAAACTGGATGGCGCATAAAGGCACCGCCAGCGTCATACTGAATATTTTCCGGCATTATAAAACGCCACCACACTTTATTATTTTGTCTGGTGATGTGCATTACTCCTTTGTTTATGATGTTCGCTTGCGCTTCAGACGCAACAGCCCTGAAATCACCCAATTTACCTGTAGTGGCATTAAAAATACGTTTCCAAATACGCTTATCCGCTGGCTCGACCGTTTAAACCAGTGGTTTTACAGCACCCGTTCACCGCTCAATATTTTTACCCGCCGACGCAACATGTCGGTGCACGACAGGCATCCCGATAACAATGACCGTATTGCACTGCTTAATCAGGCAGCCATTGGCCAGATGCTGATTGATCCGGAAATTGAAAATGTTCGTTGTATTGCCTTGTGTAGTAACGGCGACACGGTAGAATTCCCCCCCGAACTGTCGGATGACGAAACACCAGCAAGAGAACAGTAAATGAGTGATACCGGATTAAAAATTGGCCTGTTTTACGGCTCAACTACCTGCTATACCGAAATGGCCGCTGAAAAAATTCAGGACCAGCTTAACGCCTTATTTGGCGAGCCGGTTGTTGAGTTACATAACATTCAGGAAGTATCACTGAGTCAGACCGCGGCCTACGATATCCTGATCCTGGGCATATCCACCTGGGATTTTGGTGAATTACAGGAAGACTGGGAGTCAAGCTGGGACGACGTCCACCAGCTCGATCTGTCAGGCAAAATAGTGGCTCTGTACGGGTTGGGCGACCAACTCGGCTATGCCGACTGGTTCCAGGATGCACTGGGCATGCTGCACGATGCCATTGCGCCTTCCGGTTGTCAGTTTATTGGCTACTGGCCTAACCAGGGCTATGAATTTACCCAGTCCAAAGCCCTGACCGAAGATGGCTCGCACTTTGTTGGTCTGTCACTGGATGATGAAAACCAATACGACCAAACCGATGAACGGGTCCTGACCTGGTGTACTCAACTGGTAACCGAACTCAGTGAGCTCTGACGGTAAAAGTCCACCGCCTGTCGGACGACTGCACCAGCAATACTACCGTAATGGTCAGAGTCACCGCGATGGTGCCGACGTCTCGTTCCAGGATATTCGTCGGTTATTCGGCTTTCAGTCGATTACGGTAGGCCGATGGGTTACCGCCGCAGAGCAACAAATTGCGGCCAATCTATTCTTCGATGCACTGTATGATTTAATTGATATATTGCAGGTGAATGAGCGGGTGGTCTCGCTCAATGGTTCGCTGTCACTGGCTTTTGGTACCGGCGGCCAAAAACACGCCAACGCTCACTATCACCCGGCCAAACGTCAGCTGGCACTGGCCAAAAATGCCGGCGGCGGTGCACTGGCCCATGAGTGGTTCCATGCCTTTGACCATTACATCAGTCAACGTTTTCTGAGTCGTCCTCAGCCGTTGCTTTTTGCCTCACAGGCCTGGCTGGATGATGCCGAACTGGTCGAACATCCTTTGAATTTACGCCTCGCTGAGTGCTTTCAACTGCTGTTTTTAGACGCCGATGGCGGTGCCCCTAACGACTACGTTTTACGCTCAGTAGAAGCAGATAAGGCATTGAAAAGCTTTTATTTTGCATCACCACCCGAAATGGCCGCCAGGGCCTTCGAAGCCTGCATCCAGGACCAGTCAATTAAGAACGCATTTTTAGTTCAGGGGACAAAAATGTCGGTAGAGGCTAGACTTGGCATTTATCCTCATGGTATTTTGAGACAGCAGCTAAACGACGCTTTTAAGTTGTATTTTTACCAACTGGGTGTGGCGCTGTCCGCTAAATGATGTTGCTTTCTAACGAAAGTGAACGACTAAGTCAGTAAGTTTATCGCTTTTAGTAATAATGTTTGTACAAATTACTACATATTTTTGTTACAAACAGTATACTAGGCAGACAAGTGTTAGAGACAAGAAAACGAAATGAAAAGAAAAAAGCATACTTCTGGGGATGACGAAGCCCAGGTCGACATGACGCCCATGCTGGACATTGTGTTCATCATGCTGATCTTCTTTATCGTAACGACATCATTCGTTAAAGAGAAAGGTCTGGATGTTAATCGCCCAGAAAATAAAAACGCATCAAACCAGCCAAGTAAGTCTCTGTCGATTCGTATCGATGAGACAGGTACTATCATGATGAATGGCCGCGAAGTTGACATTCGTCGTGTTATTGCGAACATTCAAACTTACTTAGCTGAAAACCCAACCGACACTGCAGCTATCCAGGCTCACGAGAATACTGAGCACGGTGTAGTGGTTGAGGTAATGAACCAAGCTAAAGAAGCTGGGATCAATAAAGTATCAGTGCTGGTTAAATCTTAATAACCTAAGCTGATGATAAAAAGCGCGTTTACCGCGCTTTTTTTGTGCCTGCAGTATCCCTTTTTAATTAGAAATTAAGGTAATAATCAGCGCAGAGTGTTTTATACTCGGGCGTATACTGGTTATCTTCAGCACGGATAGTTAACAGTTCAGCGGTAGCTTTACAGGGCTCACGAACAAAGCAGTACACCCCAAGGTAAGGTGGAGTACAGGCATTGTGCCGAACGGCCATCCGATGCTGTAAATACCACCCACATTGCAAGGCATTATCCAGCACCAATGCTTCTCTGGTGATAGGATACATACAGTAAAGCCGGCCCTCAGCAGTACTCAGCAAAGCCGTTTCAGCAAAAAATTGTTCTACACTCAGCGTCTGCTCCGTTCGTGCCTGCCCTCGATTTTGAGCCATCGACGCATAAGCGCGGGTGGGACTGACCGCATCAGCGAAATACGGCGGGTTAGAGACGATCAGGTCAAAGCAGCCCGGGCCATCTATGGCCTTAAGTGAGCTGTGTAGTACTGAGATTTTGTCAGGCCAGGGGCTGTTAAGACGGTTTTGGCTCGCCTGGGCAATCGCTGCCGAATCGATATCAATAGCAGTGATCACCGTAGCAGGAGCGCTTTTTTGCGCCAGCATCAAGGCCAGAATACCTGAACCGGTGCCCACATCGAGAACCCGCCGTGCATTACCCACTTCAACCAGGCTGCCCAGAATTAAACTGTCTGTGGAGACTTTCATTGCACAGCGGTCGTGTGCCACAAAAAACTGTTTGCACTGAAACCCTTTGGGTTTGGCACTACGACCACTCATTTGAAGGACTGGTGGCGCATCATTTCGCGAGCCACCTGATGAGGATAGACCGCCCGGTATTTTTTTAGCCGGCCGATGAGCAAGGGCTTTAAGAGTTGCATCATGCCGGCACCAAAGCGCTCCAGTGGACGGTTATCATTAGGGCGCTCGCCAATCAGCACACCGGGCCTCACAGCGGCGGCATTAGGTAACTGCGGCATGCGCATAATCGCGTTTTCCAGTTCACCTTTCACGCGCAGGTAGTAATTTTTGCTGTTGGCATTGGCACCCACCGATGAAATCCACACAAACCCATTAGCCCGCTGAGCTCTGGCCAGCTGGGCCGCAACGTGTACATATTCAAAATCGACCTTGCGAAAGGCACGGATGTCACCTGCTTTCTTTAACGTAGTCCCCAAACAACAATACACATGGTCAACCGAGAAGTACCCCTGATACTCATCCAGCGTGTCAAAATCGATCACCACCGGCCGCAGTTTGTTATCCGGGTCCTGGTAGTGCTGCCGTCCCAGGGGACGCCTGAGCAGACAGGTCACCGATTCATAACGGGGATCCAACAGCAGCAGACGCAGCAGGTTTTGGCCTACCAATCCACTGGCTCCCAGGATAAGCGCACTTTTTAATACCGCCAAATTGTGTCATCCTCTAGCTTTAAATAAGAGCCTGCTCAGCGCAGCACTCTTCTGTATAACAACAACTTGTTTATACGTATTTCAGAGCAAATGCGTGCAGTAAGCAAGCCCTAATAACGACAGATAATAGCGTATCCATGAAAAAAGCTTTAATACTTGGAGCCCTTATGCTCACAAACACGGTAGCCGCTGAAAAGCTGACCATCGAACGAATTTATGCATCGCCGTCACTTGACGGTAGTTCTCCCCGCAACCTCCAGGTTGCCCCGGATGGCAAGCGCGTAACCTATTTGCAGGGAAAGCAGTCCGATTATGAACGCCTTGACCTGTGGGAATACAATATTGCCTCGGGTAGCTCGCGGCTGCTGTTCGATTCCGATGACTTATCCTCAGGCGAAGAAACCCTTTCTGACGAAGAGAAAGCGCGCCGCGAACGGATGCGCTTATCTGGCAGCGGCATTGTCAGCTACCAATGGTCCGCCGACGGCCAGGCGCTGTTATTCCCCATGGGCGGCGATGTCTTTTACCATCAGCTAGGTAAGCCCGGAGCTCGTCAGTTGCTGAATACCGATGCCTTCGAAACCGACATCAAGTTATCGCCAAAAGGTAACTATATTTCGTTTATTCGCGACCAGAACCTGTTCATCAAGCACATAGAGTCAGGCAAGGAAACCGCGATTACCCGTGACGGTGGCGGCAATATTAAATACGGCATGGCCGAGTTTGTGGCACAGGAAGAAATGAACCGTATGACCGGCTACTGGTGGTCGCCGGATGAGGCGTATATTGCGTTTACCGAAGTAGATGAATCGCCGGTTGAAGTGATCACCCGCTCAGAAATCTATGCTGACGAAATCAAGATGATTGAGCAAAGGTACCCCAAAGCCGGTACGCCGAACGCCACCATCAAACTGGCCGTGCAGCACATTGAGAGCGGTAACCGCCAGTGGATTGATACGGGTAAAGAGCAGGATATTTATATTGCCCGCGGTAAATGGATGCCTGACAACGAACATTTTACCTATCAGTGGCAAAGTCGAGACCAGCAACAACTGGAACTGCGCAGCTACAACGTCAATAACCAGCAGCAAAAGCTGGTGCTTAAAGAGCAATCCAACACCTGGGTAAACCTGCATGACGACTTTACCTTCTTAGCCGATGGTAAACATTTTATCTGGGCTTCTGAGCGTGACGGCTTTAAGCACCTCTACTTGTTCAGCAATGACGGTAAACTGGTCCGTCAGCTTACCGACGGTGAATGGGTCGTGGACGAACTGGAAGCGGTTAACGATAAAACCGGCCAGGTTTACTTTACCGGCCGCAAAGACACACCGCTGGAGCGCCATCTTTATGTTACCGACCTTCAAGGCAGTGCACCACAGCGGCTCACCGATCGCGAAGGTATGCACGGTATTAGCTTTAGCCGCGATGCCTCAATTTATGTGGATAGCGCTTCAACCGCTAACCGCCCCACCCAGGTAAGTTTGCACAGCGCCAACGGCAAGCAGCTCACCTGGCTGGAAGAAAATGCGCTGGATGAAAACCACCCACTTACCCCGTACCTTAGTGACTGGGTAGAGCCTGAGTTTGGCGCCATCACCAATGACGACGGCATTGACCTGCATTACCGCCTTTACAAGCCGGCAGAGCTGAAAGGCAAGCATCCGGTTATTGTTTATCTGTATGGAGGTCCACACGCGCAGGTGGTTAACAACGCCTGGGGCGGTAATCGTGGCTTGCTGATGCAACACTGGGTGAGCAAAGGCTATGTGGTATTTAGTATTGATAACCGCGGCTCCAATTATCGCGGCAAAGCTTTTGAGGAACCTATCTACAAAGCCATGGGCAGTGTAGAAGTGGACGATCAGGTATCCGGCGTTAAATTCCTCCACACGCTGCCCTATGTGGATAAAGAGCGCATCGGCGTATATGGCCACAGCTACGGTGGCTACATGACTCTGATGAGCATGTTCAAAGCCGGCGATTACTTTAAAGCCGGTGTATCCGGTGCGCCGGTCACTACCTGGCGGTTGTACGACACGCACTACACCGAACGGTATATGGGCAACCCGAACACCGATAGCGATGCCTATGAAGCGTCATCGGTATTCCCTTATGCCGAAGGGCTCAAAGGCCCGCTGCTGATCTATCATGGAATGGCCGATGACAACGTGTTGTTTACCCACAGCACCAAGCTGTATAAACACCTGCAGGATGCCGCCAAACCTTTCGAGGTAATGGACTATCCCGGCAAGAAGCACAGCATTCGGGGTAAGCAAACAGGTATACATTTGTATCACACCATCACAAATTTCTTCGACAGACATTTTGATGTGAAGTAAATACACCCGGCACAAAAAAGCACTCAATGGTCTGAACCACTGGGTGCTTTTTTATAGCTACTTTTTAAGGTAACTGTCAGGCTTCTTTGGCAAAGCCTCTGAAAACATACCCCAGTGCATCACACGCCCGTCCTACCGGACAGTCTTCTTTATGCACAATATCCAACCCAACTCTGACGGCTTTCTCTTTGCACACACTGCACTCACAAGCCACATCAGACGACTCATCAGTAATAAACTGGCCAGCGTCGAGCAAATCCATAATGATGATCTTGAGATCTTCCCGAGAAACGTCCACATTCGTCTCCTACATACGATTAGTTTCAGGATGATTATATTTGCAGTGGCCGGTATGAGTGCATATCGATGGGAATAATCAGGTATAGCCAGACAAACTCTGAGTGATTGAACTTTAGTATAAAGGCATTAAAAAACCACCGAAAATCAACACACCAACTATTCTCCGGTGGTGATAGGTCTGATTGTGACATCGGCGAATATTTCCTGCTAACATAACTACAAATTTCCCGGCCAGATACCATTGTGAAAATACTTGTTATTCCTGTTACCCCATTTGCTCAAAACTGCTCATTAATCTGGGATCCCGACACCATGAAAGGGGCGCTGGTCGACCCCGGGGGCGATGAAGACAAGCTCTATAAGGCAGTAAGCGAGCACCAGGTGAGCATCGAAAAAGTTATTCTCACTCATGGCCACCTCGACCACGTGGGCGGCACAACCGCGGTGGCGGCGCATTACAATGCCCCGGTTATCGGCCCCCATATTGGCGATAAATTCTGGCTCGATGGTCTGATGCAGCAAAGTCAGATGTTTGGCTTTCCGCCAGCGCAGCCATTCAGTCCCAACCAGTGGTTAACCGAAGACGACACCATTTCGGTGGGCAACCTGACGCTGGAAATTCTGCACTGTCCGGGGCATACACCCGGTCACGTTGCGCTGGTTGAGCGCAGCAGTAATAAAGTGATTGTGGGCGATATTATCTTTGCCGGTTCAATAGGCCGTACCGACTTTCCTCAGGGCAACCACCAGCAATTAATTGCTGCAATTCGAGAAAAGCTGTTTACCCTGCCAGACGATATGACCGTTTACCCTGGCCACGGCCCCACTACCAGCATTGGGCATGAACGCACCACCAACCCTTTTGTGGCAGATGCCAAATTTGGCTAACTTCTAACATAGAAGCCGCAGTCAGCGGCTTCTTGCTTTTTTATTAGCTTTACCAGGTGGCTTTAGCGTCGCTTTTATAGGCACGCCAAACAAACCCGACACCCACACTATAGGTCACATCCTTCTCAAAAAGCGGACTGTTTTCATTCGCAGAACCACTATTAAATTGTACCGATGTGGTTAAAAAGCCGCGCACGTTTTTAACTACCGGGAAGGCCAATCCTGCCGACAACTCTGCGCCCAGGTAGCCACTTTGCGCATCGTAGGCAGGCCTGACCGTTGTGGCATATTCCGGCCTTACCTCATAGAAATAATCATGTAACTTTTCGGTTGCCCAGGTGGTTCTGAGAGCCAGGCTAAAACCGGTATCAGGCAGAAAAACGCCTCGTTGCTGGTAGGTCAGGGTCGGTTCAAAAACAAATCCTCTGGCATCAAATCCACCAAAATCGGTTGAGAAAACGGCGCGTGCCTGAAGGCGTGCATTCAGGCGCGAGTTGCCGCCCCGGTCAAAAGAAAAGTCTTTAATTTTGTAGATGAGTTGTGGGCCAACCTCAACCAGGTAATCAAGTTCAGGCATGCCTTCGCGAACGGTATTGTCATCACTGTCTGCGGCAAAGGCTCCGCCAAAACTCATATCCAGTTCCAACCTGTCATTTTCGAGGAATACGGCTCTTGCTCCTCCTCTTCCGCCCACACGAAAAATATCACCGCGATAAATAACGTAAGGTAATGCCAGGGCTACAAAATTGCGCTCGCCTGAGGCCGGGTAATTCGGTGACTCTATCATGCCGCCGCCCACCCCCGCTTCCCAAAGGGGGAGTCGCTCATTCAGGCCCTCAAAGCCGGTTAAATCACGATTTGGCGAGTCTTCGATATCGGCATTTTCAGACGCGGCCAGACCGCCATTGCAGAGCAATGTCAGCAGAATCAGCCCGCCAATTTTTTTCACAAAGTACATGGTATAATCCTAAACCAGAAAATAAAGCCCGTCAGGCCGGCTTCGAACTGTCATAAACGTCTCTTTATACTCAATAAATAGCGTTAGGGATGAAAAAATACCAGAGTGAGCCTACAGAACAATAACAAATCGGCAGTACCGCATAATTAAGGCTTTTGCTCACGGCAATTTACGCTATCATGCCTTTACTTCAGACTAAGCACTTTTTCTGATGGGATTGCTGACCTACGTAAAACAACGGTTTCGCCCTGCCCCGCTCCCTGTGATTGCGGCAGGCACTGATATCGCCTCCTACCAGCTGATTGAATATCTTACGCGCTCGCCTAAGTTCGAGCCGTTGTACGTGTTGAATGAAGAACCCTGGCATCACCGCACTTATATGTTTGGCGCGCAATTGCGCTACGCCAGTGAGCTACTTGCTCTGGTCGAAAAACACCATATCAAAAAAGTTTATTGTGTCACGCCACAAGATTACGCCAGGCTGGAGTCTGAGTACGCTAAGGCGTTATCAGCAAAAGGTTGCGAGCTGTGCTTGCTGAGTAAAGGCGAATTACCGAAAGACTGAATCGCTCAGCTTCATAAGCAGAGGCTGAGAGTTTATGACGATCAGCCGCTCATCGGACTAAGCTTGTTCGTAGGGCTCGTTGTCTTCCAGCACATTTTGATTCATGGAGTCGCAGGGCCGCGGACAACAGGGACGGCCCACTACTTTGGCCGGTACACCAACTACCGTAACATGAGGTGGGACATCATTGAGCACCACGCTACCTGCACCCACCTTTGAACCTTCGCCAATTTCAATATTGCCCAGCACTTTCGCACCTGAGCCCAGCATAACGCCCTGGCGAATTTTCGGATGACGGTCGCCGCTTTCGTTGCCGGTACCGCCAAGCGTAACGTTTTGCAGAATCGAAACGTTATCTTCAATCACGGCGGTTTCGCCCACCACAATACCTGTCGCGTGGTCAAACATTACGCCCTTACCAATGGTGGCCGCCGGGTGAATATCCACCGCGAAGGTTTCTGAATTGCGACTTTGTAAAAACAGGGCTAGCTGGTGACGGCCCTGCTGCCACAGATAATGGGCCATGCGATGCACCTGGACAGCCTGAAACCCTTTAAAGTGCACCAGCACGTTAAGGTAATTGGTTACTGCCGGGTCTCGGGTGTAGATGGCACGAATATCTTCGATAGCCGATTCAACAATGGCCGGTTCCAGCAAATAGGCTTCATCGAGAATTTCTCTGATGGTCAGCGCAGGCATTACATCGTCAGCCATTTTGTTCGACAAAATAAAGCTCAGCGAGGATTCAAAGTTGTGATGAGTTAAAATGCAGGCATGGATAAAGCTCGCTAACAGCGGTTCTTCATCAACAATTTGACGCGCTTCTTTTTTTAGCTGCAGCCAAAAATCAGCGGTATCGGTCAGTGCATGCATGGGCGTTCCTAATTAGTTTGCTGTGCGGGTAGAGTTGAACAAGATAAAACCAGCCAACGCGCGTAGCGCTAACATAATGGTTTATGACATCAATTCAAGAGGTAACCCGAAAAAATTGCGATAGCCGGAGAATTCAGCGCGGTCTGCGACACCGGAAGGTTTATATTACCTTATATCCGACCGGACTTCGCACAGATCACTTTCATTAACTTGTTACGGGCAATAATCCGCCATTATTGTGCAAGCGCGGTTTATCGCGATAGGCTTTAATGGCATACTTTGCTTTTTATGCCCTGAATAAAAATACAGGTGTTTTTGTATTGCTATGGATGTTTCTGAGTTACTCGACGAATTAAACGATAAACAGCGTGATGCCGTTGCAGCGCCGCTGTCTAATATGCTGGTACTGGCAGGCGCCGGCAGTGGTAAAACCCGGGTGCTGGTGCACCGTATTGCCTGGCTAATGCAGGTAGAGAACATCGCCCCCTACAGCATTCTGGCGGTAACCTTTACCAATAAAGCGGCGCGGGAAATGCGCGGGCGTATAGAGCATGTGATGGGCCGGCCGTTAAACACCATGTGGATTGGTACCTTCCATGGCCTGGCGCACCGGTTGCTTCGCGCCCACTACGCTGAAGCCAATCTGCCGGAAAATTTTCAGATCCTCGACTCTGACGATCAATACCGATTGGTGCGCCGGGTACTGAAGGCCATGAACCTCGATGAAAAACACTGGGCGCCACGGCAAATCCAGTGGTACATCAACGGTAATAAAGACGAAGGCCTGCGTCCTCAGCACATTGAAACCCATGGCGATCATACCCAGCAAAAAATGCGTGATATCTACGCCGCCTATCAGGAAGCGTGCGATCGCTCAGGGCTGGTAGACTTCGCCGAATTGTTATTGCGTGCCCACGAATTATGGGTCAAAAACCCGGACGTACTGGCCCACTATCAGCGTCGTTTTCGCGCTGTACTGGTAGACGAATTCCAGGATACCAACAATATTCAGTACGCCTGGTTACGCCTGCTTTGCAATCAGGACAACAATATCATGATTGTAGGCGATGACGACCAGTCGATTTATGGCTGGCGTGGTGCCAATGTAGACAACATCCAACATTTTCTGAAAGATTTCGACGGCGCCTCCACCATTCGATTGGAGCAGAACTATCGCTCTACGGCGACCATTCTTAAGGCTGCCAACACGGTTATCGACAATAACCAGGGCCGGTTAGGTAAAGAACTGTGGACCGACGGTGATGATGGTGAACCCATTTCTATTTATGCCGGTTTTAACGATCTGGATGAAGCGCGCTTTATCGTTTCACAAATAACCGACTGGCATAACCAGGGCAATCAGTTAAAAGAGGTTGCCATTTTGTACCGCAACAATGCCCAGTCGCGGGTACTCGAAGAAGCCTTGCTGCATCAGAGTCTTCCCTACCGTATCTACGGCGGACTGCGCTTCTTCGAACGGCAGGAAATTAAAGATGCACTGGGCTATATGCGCCTGGTCAATCACGCTCATGATGACGCGGCGTTTGAACGGGTGGTTAATACCCCCAGTCGTGGCCTGGGTGAGCGTACCCTGGCCACCATTCGCGAACAAACCCGACTGCAGGATTGCTCTATGTGGCAAGCCAGCCTGCAACTGTTGCAGGACGGTAGCCTGAAAGGCCGCGCAGCCAACGCGCTCAATGCCTTTATTGAGCTAATCAATAAACTGGCCGGTGAATTTGAAGGCCAGCCACTGGAAGAACAGGCCAACAAGGCCATCAACCAGTCTGGTTTATACGCTATGTATCAGGCCGAAAAGGGTGAAAAAGCCCAGGCCCGGCTGGAAAACTTAGAAGAACTGGTGACTGCCTGTAAGCAGTTTGTGATCCCGGAAGAAGCCGACGAAATGACACCGTTACAGGCATTTCTGGCTCACGCTTCACTGGAAGCGGGGGAAACCCAGGCCAGTAAAGACCAGGATGCCGTGCAGCTAATGACCATTCATACTGCCAAGGGCCTGGAATTTCCGCTGGTGTTTATTGCCGGCGTGGAAGAAGGCATGTTCCCCAGCCAGATGACCAACGACGAACCCGGCCGGATGGAAGAAGAACGCCGCCTGTGTTACGTAGGCATGACCCGGGCAATGAAAAAACTGTATATGACCTACGCCGAAATGCGCCGGGTATACGGGCAGGAAAAATATCACACTGCTTCACGCTTTTTACGGGAAATTCCCAGTGAATGTGTGGAAGAAATCCGCCTGACGTCTACAGTATCAAGACCGGTCACAAGTCGTTTCAGCAATGCGGCGTCCCACGAGCGGATGGAGCAAAGCGGCTTTTCACTGGGTCAGCGGGTCAATCACCGCAAGTTTGGTGAGGGTGTAGTGCTAAACTATGAAGGGAGTGGCGACCATGCCCGGGTTCAGGTTAACTTTGATGAATTCGGCAGCAAATGGCTGGTACTGAGCTTTGCTAAATTAGAGGTGATATAGGGTTCACAAATGCAGCAGAAGGTGCTGATAATTGAAGACAATGCGAGTAGCATCAGCCTGCTGACCAAGTTGGTTGAAATGGCGCAATTAAAGCCGGTACTCGCCTCTTCACTGACTGCTGCAAAACATACCTTTATACACAGCGACCCGGAAGATTACCTGTGTGCCATTGTCGATTACGATTTGCCAGATGCGCCCAATGGCGAGGCTATCGACTTTGCGGTAAAAAGCTACCTGCCCACTATTGTGACCACCGCCCGATTGGACGAAGATATTCGTAAAGCGGTACTTTCCCGCGATGTAGTGGATTACATCCCCACAGAAAACGCGCAAATTTTTGACTACCTCATGCGCCTGATTGGCCGGCTGGAGAAAAACAAAACCACCGGCGTCGTGGTTATTAATCCCCGGCGAAGCGAACGAACCGCCATGGCGGCTCTCTTACGACGACATAACTTTATCACTTACGAGTGCGCCACGGCGACGCAGGCAGAAACACTGCTCGATAAACACAGTCACATTAAACTGGTATTCGTCGACAGCGATATTCAGGATAAACCCCCTACCCAGTTTGTTGCCTGGCTGCGCAAACAATACAGCAAGGAAGATCTGGCCATTATTGGCATTGCTAACGATCGTAATAACCTGCTATCGGCACGGTTTATTAAAAGCGGCGCCAACGATTTTGTGCGTAAGCCTTATCACCTGGAAGAATTCCTTTGCCGGGTAAACCAGAACATCGAACTGCTGGAAAATGTAGAAACCATCAGGCGTACAGCAAATACAGATTATCTGACCGGTTTACCTAACCGCCGCCATTTTTTCTACACCGTAAATAAAATGCAGCGCAATCAGCCAGCCAATCAGGCGCTGGCGTTACTCGATTTAGACTTTTTTAAAGCCATCAACGACACCCATGGTCATGACGCCGGCGATGAAGTGCTCAAAGTGGTAGCCAACCGCCTAGCGGTGATGTGCGCAGATGTGATTATTGCGCGCTTTGGCGGCGAGGAATTTTGTATTTACTTGCCAGACACCGAACCTCACAAAGCGGTAAGCCGACTTGAAGAGATACGTCGAAACATCAGTGATCACCCGGTTAAATTCGGCGAACTGACCCTAAACGTAACCGTCAGCATCGGCCTTACCACACAAAGTGATCATAATATTCAGGCAATGCTCACCACCGCCGACAAGCTGCTCTATCAGGCCAAACACAATGGCCGTAACAGAGTAGAGCATGATGCACAAAAAGTATGTGGCTGACGGGGTACTGCCGATGCAAAGTAAATGGTCTGATAACCGAAATAACCTCGGGTACGAGCGATAAGAAATCGACAAATACTTCACAGAACTGCTAAAACCACAACTAGCCCACCCGGCACAACCAAAGGAAGCGGTTTTTTTATATTCCGAGATTAATAGTTAGCCCATCATGATCACGAATTGCACAAAATTCAATCAACCTGTATGCTCAAACTTCACTCGTTATTGCATTTTGATAACTGGATTTTTATATACCAAGGAAAGCAATAAATGAAACCCCTTATAGGATGGGTGTTAGCCCTGTTATTAAGTTCGGCAATACTTAGTGGATGTAGTAAAAAAACCGAAGACACCTCCAAGTCTGCTCCCAGCCCCGGCACAGATACCAGCGCCAGCGTTGAATATACGCCACCACCAGGCTGGATAGAAAACGTCAAGGGGCCACTAACCATTTACACCCCTAAAGAGGGCGATGCCAGCGTGGTTATCGCAACCGTTGATGATGCGCAAGATGAAGAAGTAGCGGCTCAGATCGCCTGGAAATTATTCGACCCGGAATTTTCACGGGATATCAGGGTTAACTACCCAGACAACATTTATGGTGGTTGGGAACAAATACGAAACATAGAGTATGTTACTTCGCCAAGTGAGCAACAGCTGATTTACGCCACCACTTTTCAAAGTGATGGGCGTTGGCAGGTTGTTATCCTCGCGGGCAGTAACGCCACGCTCTATAAACGCTGGGCTGAATATAATGAGTTTATTCAGAGTTTTGTAAAAGCGGATTACGTTGCGGAAGATCTGAGTACTCGTCAGGCAAAACAGCTAACCGATAATGATATTACCGAACTGTTGACGTTTGCTGAAAAAGCGTCTGTAAGCCTGAAGATTCCAGGAGCAGGCATTGCCCTGGTACAAAATGGGAAAGTCATATACAGCGGCGGTATTGGAGTTGAGGACATCAATACCAAAGCCCCGGTAACCAAAGATTCTGAATTTATGATTGCCTCGAACACCAAAGGCATGACAACCCTGTTGTTGGCCAAACTGGTTGAGCTGGGCAAAATAGGTTGGGATGATCAGGTAATTAGCCATTATCCACAATTTGAGCTGGGAGATAAAACCACCACAGAAAGTGTATTAATAAAACACCTGGTCTGTGCCTGCACCGGACTGCCTCGTAAAGACTACCCCTGGCTATTTATAAACACACCCGACACTCCTGTTACTGCCACTTTCGAAGATTTGGCGAGTACCGCACCAACCAGTGATTTCGGCGAGATCTTTCAATATAACAATCAGATGGCTGCGGCAGCCGGGTATATTGCAGGTCATGTTCTCTACCCTGAAATGGAGCTCGGTGAAGCTTACGATAAAGCCATGCAAGAATTGATTTTTGTACCTCTTGATATGCAAAACACAACGTTTTCTTTTGAAGAGGCTTATAACCAAGGCATTGCTTCACCACATGCCCTGAATATAGATGGCGATATTATTATATTAGAGCAATCAACCACTACAGGCTTTAACCATCTTGTTATGCCTTACCGCCCTGCAGGCGCAGCATGGTCTACCTCCGCAGATATGATCAAATACGTTTTTAATGAACTGTCTGGCGGCGTAGCGCCAGATGGCACACGATTGTTTGCAAAGGAACCTTTGCTGAAGCGCAGAGAGCCATTTGTTAAGACTGGCGCGAATGAAAGTTATGGAATGGGCTTATCCAATGAGACAACCGGAGGCATTGATATTGTGTTGCACGGCGGCAGTTTGTTCGGCTACAAATCTAATTTTTTTGCTATTCCGGGCGCACAAACCGGCGCTGTGGTATTGACCAATTCTGATGAAGGCTACTCTCTACTGCAGCCATTTTTAAGAAAATTAATTGAAATTTTATACGACGCCGAACCGTTAGCCCAAAGTCAGGTGGATGTTGCAGCCGAAAGTAATCAACTTTACCTCGATACGTTCCGAAGCGAATTTACGTACCCTGCGTCTGAAGAAACTATTAACCAACTGGCAGATACTTACATAAGCGACGACCTCGGTGAACTGAAAATTGTAAAAGTTGACGAAAAAGTATTTCTCGACTCGGGCGTGTGGACCGCGGAAGTGGCAACCAAAGTAAGTGAAGATGGCAGTAATCTGTTATTCGTGATCGCACCTGAATTGTTGGGTTTAGAACTGGTTATTGGTGAGGAATCAGGGGTAGGCGTGTTAACCCTTTCTGATGGACAACACGACTACAAATTTCGGGCAGTGTCGCCATAACGATGCGATACCCAGTCGAAATAGCGTTGAATGACCAAAGAGAAGCAACACCCTGACCCTGTGTCATCAACTTTCTCCCTCGATGGAGCACAAGCCATTCCTCGCCTGTGGCTGAACAATGGTAATGGTACATTCAGCGCCAGCGCACAGGATTTATAATCTGAACGCAGTTAACGACAACCGTCGTTACTGCCCTTTCCAACGCATAAATTAGGCAGCCCGTAGCACTTTGCGCTGCTGGCGGTAGGTTTTCAGTGAGTCGAGGCTAAATAACACCAGGCCACACCACACAAAACCAAAGGTGACCAGCCTGGCGGGTTCCAGCGGTTCGTCGTACATCCCCACTGCAAAGATAAACATCAACGTTGGGCCGATGTACTGAATGAGGCCTAGCGTGGTAAACATAATGCGTTTGGCCGCCGCATTAAACGCCAACAGCGGCAGCGTGGTCACCACTCCGGCAGCCATCAGCCAGGCATTTAACGACCATTCGTTGGTCAGCATATTGGCCGCATCCGATGCAAACCATACCCAGTACAATCCGGCAAAGGGCAACAACACCAGGGTTTCCATAAATAATCCCGGCAGTGGCTCAACGGGGATTTGCTTGCGTAACAGGCCGTAAATGGCAAAGCTGCCCGCCAGTAACAACGCTACCCAGGGTAAGGTACCGTGGGCAATAATGATATTCGCCACCCCGATGATCGCCAGCACCACAGCCGCTTTTTGCATGGTGCGTAGCCGTTCATTTAAAAACAGCCGGGCCAGAAACACATTCAGCAACGGGTTTATATAATAGCCCAGACTGGCTTCGAGCATCATATCGGCATTGATAGCCCAAATGAACAGCAGCCAGTTTCCCCCCAGCAACACACTGGCCACGGCAAGTAATCCCATTAACCGTTTGGAGCGGAAAATGGCTCTGACTTTGGCAAATTGTCCTAAGCCCAGTAATAACAACGCCAGTAACGCCGCCGACCAGACAATACGATGCATCAGAATATCCGGCGCCGGTACGCTGGCAATTTGCTTAAAATATAATGGGGCGATGCCCCACATGGTGTAAGCCGCCACCGCATAAAGAAGACCGGCGGTGGCCTGGCGTTGAGTAGCCTCAGCGTTCAAAGCGTTTCCTTATTATTACAGTAAAAACAGGCTGCCCAGCCCCAAAAACGCCACAAAGCCGACAATATCGGTCACCGTGGTGAGAATAACGGAACCAGAAAGCGCCGGGTCAATCTTCAGCTTTTCCAGGATCACCGGCAACATCACTCCGGCAAGAGCGGCTGCCAGTATGTTGAGGAAAATAGCCAGACAAATCACCACGCCAAGCAGTGGGTCACTAAACCACATAAAGGCCACGATCCCAATGACCAGCGCCCAGATAACCCCATTCACGCCGCCAACTTTAAGTTCTTTGGTCATCAGGGCTTTAAGGTTGGCACTGGTTATCTGCCCCAATGCCAAACCACGCACAATCAGCGTGAGGGTCTGGCTTCCTGCTATTCCGCCCATGCTGGCCACCACGGGCATTAGCACAGCCAACGCTACAACCTGTTGTAAGGTGGCTTCAAATAAACCAATAAACCAGGAGGCCATAAATGCGGTAAGCAGGTTGATGCCCAACCACAATGCCCGATTACGGGCACTTTTTGCCACCGGCGCAAATAAATCCTCGTCTTCATCCATACCGGCAGTCGCCATCACCTGGCGTTCGTAGTTTTCGTTAACCAGCTCACTGGCACTTAAAATATCATGGCGTCCGAGCAATTTATTGTTGTCATCAATCACCGGCAGTGCCGTATAACCACTGCGCTGCACCAGTAATGAAGCCGTGGTGGAATCATCCGTTCCTTTTATTACCGGCATGGATTCTTCGGTCAGCTCCACCATGGGTAAGTGCTCAGGCGCACCGAACACGGCGGTAAGCTTCACGGCGGCTGAAAACTGGCCGGAGCGATTGACCAGAAAAATACTGTCACAATGATTGGGTACATTGCGCCGGATTAAGCGCAGGCCATCACGCACCTTGGCGTTGAGCGGTAGCACCAGCATTTCGTGGGATATCCAGTGACCTACCTGTTCATCAGGGAACTGGGTCGCGTCCCGGAAATACGCCTGCTGTTGTTCATCCAATGCCTGGATGGCCAGTTCCAGCAATTTGCTGGGTAAGGAGTCCATCAACTCAAGCAAGTCTTCGGCATCGATCCCCAGTAAAATGGCACTCCACTTGTCATCTGGTGTGCCCGAAATAAGCACTTCCCGCGGATCGCTACGCATTTCTACCAGTACGTCGAGTTTTCGGACATCCGGCAACACTTCCCAGAGCGACATCCGCTCTTCAACCGGAAGTGATTCTAACAGCGTGGCAATTTCCAGGTCTTCAGCCGGTAACAATTGCTCAGCAACGGCCTGAATATCATCGTTGCCATTATCGGCAACAATTTCTTCAATCAGATCGGGTAAGGGTTCAGCCATGAGTTCCACCACACAACAAAATTTGGATCATGATAACACTGATGTTCACCCGGCTGGAATGACTCTGTCGCGGTACATCAGTCAGTTATGGCAGCAAACAGAAAAAGTCGGGCAAAACCCGTGAACCAAAGGCAAAAAACGCGTAAACTCTGCGACTCATGACTGCAACACCAGATACCCCCATAGCCATCGACGAAAACGATAGCCATACCGCTATCGCGACCAGTGCTGCGCCACCCGCAGACAGCCGCAATGCCCAGCAAATCCTGGAAGATATTTTTGGTTACAGCAACTTTCGCTCCGGCCAGGCCGAGGTCATCGACCACACCATAAACGGTAAGGATGTACTGGTACTGCTACCGACTGGTGGCGGTAAATCGTTGTGCTATCAAATTCCGGCCATGGTTCGCGAAGGCACCGGTATTGTTGTTTCACCTCTTATCTCGCTAATGCAGGATCAGGTAGAACAGTTACGCGAAGCCGGGGTAAAGGCCGCCTTTCTTAATTCCTCCCTCGATCAGGAGGATTATCAGGCCACCGTACAGCGACTGCAGGAAGGGCACTATGACATCATTTATGTGTCGCCGGAACGCCTGTTACAACGTTACTTCCTGAACATGCTGGCGCAAACCAAAATTGCTTTATTCGCCGTCGATGAAGCCCACTGTGTGTCTCACTGGGGCCATGATTTTCGTCAGGATTACCGCTCTTTAGGGCAACTAAAGCAACGTTTCCCCGACATTCCGGTGATTGGCCTGACGGCCACTGCCGACACCACTACTGAGCAGGATATTCAGGTCCAACTGGGGCTGGATAACCCGCTGGTATATAAGGGTTCTTTTGACCGCCCGAACATCCGCTACCGGGTTATCGCCAAGTACAAGCCTTTTGAGCAAATCGTCACCTATATTCGACAGCAGGATGGCAGCGGCATAATTTATTGTAATTCCCGGGCCAAGGTGGATGACCTCAGTGCCAAGTTACACCGCCAGGGCTTTAAGAGCGCGGCTTATCATGCCGGCATGGATGCCGATGAACGGGCTTTTGTACAACGCCAGTTTATTACCGATAAAATAGATGTGGTGGTTGCTACCGTGGCGTTTGGGATGGGGATTAACAAATCAAACGTGCGCTTTGTAGTGCACCACGATGTTCCCCGCAGTATTGAAAGTTACTATCAGGAAACCGGCCGGGCGGGTCGTGACGGGCTGCCCGCCGAAGCGTTGTTATTGTTCGACGAAAAAGACAGTGCCCGGGTGAAGCAGTGGATAGATCAGGGCTCCACAACCGACCGCAACGCCATAGAGCTGCAAAAATTTGCGGCCATGGAGGCTTTTGCGGAGGCCCAGACCTGCCGGCGCCAGGTATTACTTAATTACTTTTCTCAGTTTAGCGATACGGCCTGCGGTAACTGTGACATCTGCCTTGACCCGCCACGACCATTCGATGGTCTGGAAACCGCGCAAAAAGTTCTGAGTTGCGTGTTACGCCTGCAGCAACAGGCGGCCACCCAGTATGTGATTGATGTACTGCGCGGTAAAAACCTTAAACGTCTGCAGGAAGCCGGTCACGACAAGCTGTCTACCTGGGGCATTGGTAAAGACCAAAGCGATCAGTACTGGCACAACGTTATTAACCAGCTCATTCACCGGGGATATATTCGGGTAGATATTGCCAGCCATGCCGTACTGCGGTTAACTGAGGCGGCCCGCCCGGTATTAAAGGGGGAAATTCCGGTAGAACTGGCTACGCCGCGGCTTGAAATCAAAGCCGATAAACCGGCGAAAACGGCGCTTAAAAACTACGATAAAGCGCTGTTCGCGCGGCTCAAACACTTGCGAAAAGTACTGGCTCAGGAAAACGACGTGCCGCCTTTTGTTATTTTCAACGACGCCACACTGGCCGAGATGGCCGCCAGTAAACCTACCGATAAACAGGGTTTGCTGGCAGTGAGTGGGGTTGGTCTGACCAAACTCGAGCGTTACGGCGCCCCCTTCCTGCAGTTAATTAACGACTACCTGGAACGAGACGAAGAATAACCCCTTAGGCGTAAGCGTATTCGCCGCCTTTTTCGAGCCCGCGCTGATAGGCATCCCGGCTGTGGATTTTATTCACCCAGGCATCAATAGCTTGGTACTGCCCTTTGCCCACTCGCCCCTGCATGGCTTCCAGCGGGAAGCTCATTTGAAAATCCGCACCGCTTAACCCTTCGCCGGCAAACCATTCGTGCTCTTTAAGATAGCTATTCACATAGTCGAGACTGGTTTTTAAGTTTGGCCCGTAATAAGCGTTGGTGATGGCATCAACCACCTTAGCCACTACCGGTTTCATAAAGAACGGGCTGGCTTTCTCTTTGGCTTTACTCAGTACCAGCCTGGCCACCAACGGCGGCATCAGACTGCCTTCAGCAAAATGCATCCAGAACCGATACTGGTTTAACGCATAGCGATTGTCGGTGGGTTTGAACTGCCCGCCAAATTCATCAATGAGGTACTCAATGATAGCGCCCGATTCTGCCAGCGGGGTATCACCATGGGTGATAATTGGTGCACGCCCGAGAGGATGCACTGCCTCAAGCCCCTCTGGCGCCAGATTGGTTTTGGCATCACGTTGATAGTGCTTAATTTCATAATCCACCCCAAGCTCTTCGAGCAGCCATAAAATACGCTGTGAGCGGGAGTTATTCAGGTGGTGTAATACAAGTGGGGATGGTGATGTCATAGATTACCCTGTATGCCGTGGTTGAGTCTGTCACGACCATAAAAAACAATAAGATGGTTCTAATACGTAAAAACACTTAGTTGGATTACATTTTTCTAAAAGATGCAGCGAAATGATGTTAACTCTCGACAAACAGGCTGAGCGCAGCCTGTGAGTTAATCACCGCCCGCCATGAAAAGCGTGGTATGGCAGCCACCGTTTCCGGGGCAGGCCGGACAGACACAGTCCCTGGCTATTCCAACAATAAATTCTCAACTGACAAACAGTAATGCTATGGGACGCGTTAAACCTTTCAGGCTTACTCAGTAATCAGGGACAATTGGTATGATCGGAGTCACTAGAGCGTCATTACTGTTCGGTTTGTTAATGACCGCATTATTACCCGCAATTGCCCGCGGTGACATCACAGCGCCGAAAGTCTCTGTACCCTGGCGCTATTACAACGGCGATCAGCAGGGCCAGCACTTTTCTTCCCTGACTCAAATTAACAAACAAAATGTCAGTCAGCTGGAAATGGCCTGGCAACTGGATATCTCCGGTCAGGGCGATCCCCAAACGAACCCGTTAATTATTGGTAAACAGCTATTTGGCTTTACGCCAGGGTTAAGTGTTTTTGCTGCCGATGCCACCAATGGCAAAAAATTGTGGGAATTCGATCCTAAAGTGAAAGGCAGCAAGTTATCCAGTGGTAAACTATTTACCGGTCCGTCACGAGGATTGGCGTTTTATCAGGGTAAGGAACAGTCTTATCTGATCGCCGGGGTGATGAACTACCTGTTTGCCATCGACAAAGACACCGGCGAACTGGTCTCTTCGTTTGGCCACCATGGCGCCATTGACCTGCGTAAAAATCTCGGCGGTGATTACACCCGGCATTATGTTTCTCTGACCACCCCGGCCACCTATATGATTGATGGAGTTCAGTACATCGTGATCAGTACTAATAACGCCCGCAATCCCAAGGCGCAACAGGGTTCGGCTTACGTCGCCTTTAAATTCGCTGATTAACCGTTGATAGCCTCGGCGTAGGATGACTGCAACTTTATCCGGCGCCGTTCCTCTCCTACACTATCACCCTGGCAGGTGTTACACTTTTCTCCTTGTTGTTTATTGAGAGTCCAATGCAATTAAACCATCGCTACGCCACCGAACTGGCCGAAACTGTGAGTGCAGTAAAACCGCAACCGCTTAGCGGAATGACGATGCCAATGTACAATCACGAACTGGCTGCACAGTTTAATTTGCCGGACCGCGATCAGCTGATGGCGGCGATATTTGATGACGGCGGCGAACTGGCTGCAAAATCCGTGGCGCAAAAATACGGAGGTCACCAGTTTGGCCAGTGGAACCCGTTTCTGGGCGATGGGCGTGGTTTATTACTGGGTGAGGTAAGCGACACCCATGGCAATCACTTTGATTTACATCTGAAGGGCGCCGGGCAAACCCCCTATTCCCGCCATGCCGACGGGCGCGCAGTATTACGCTCAACCCTGCGAGAGTACATTGCCTCAGAAGCACTCCATTATCTGCGCATTCCAACGTCGCGGTCGCTGTGTTTGATTACCAGTGAGCAATCCATAGTACGTGAATTACCAGAGCCAGGCGCAATGATGATCCGCATGGCATCGAGCCATCTGCGCTTTGGCCACTTTGAATATTATTACCACAATAAACAACAAGACACGCTGGATAAGCTGATGCAGTATACGCTGGCCCATCACTTCCCGGAGTGTTTACAAGACGCCAATCCGCATAAAGCACTGCTGACCGCCATCACCTTGCGTACCGCGCGCATGGTAGCGCTATGGCAGGCTTACGGCTTTGTACACGGCGTAATGAACACCGACAATATGTCAATCCATGGCATTACCTTCGACTACGGGCCTTATGCGTTCATCGAACATTTTCAGTCTGACGCGGTATTTAACCACTCGGATTATGAGGGCCGGTATGCTTTTGACCGCCAGCCGGGTATTGCCCTGTGGAATCTCAATGCGCTGGCCTACGCTTTCTCGGGCCACCTCAGTACCGATGATATCCGGGCCTGCCTGACCTTATTTGAGCCCACCTTTTTAAGCCAGTATCGTCATCAGATGTTAAGCCGCATTGGCTTGGACGATAACCCTGAGCATGAAAATTGTTTAAACACCTGGCTCAGTTTATTAAGCGCCGAAAAACGCGATTACACTGAGAGCTTCAGACAACTGGCGATGGCCGAACCGCAGCAGCCAACCTCGCCGTTGAGAGACCAGTTTGTTGACCGTGAGGCGTTTGATAAGTGGTGGCAGGATTATCGACAACGCCGCCTTGCTACAGGCATCTCCGCTAACGAGCTTAGCCAGCTTAATCCGGTTGTCATTCCCCGTACTCATTATTTACAGTCTGCCATAGAGGCCGCTGAGCAAGGCGACTTCAGCCCGGCCCACAGGCTGATGGATGCGATTCGTCAGCCCTTCGACGATAACGAGGTAACCCGGGATTTCAAAAAGCCCGGCCCTGCCAGTTCACAAGGGAGCCTTTCGTGCAGCAGTTAACCCCACAGGCTATCGCCAGCGCGCTGGTCTGCGAAGGCGGCATTGTTCGCTGGAGCGGGTCGATGCCCTCAACTCAGCAGCAGGCAGTCAGTCTGTGTCATCATATTGCCCGATTACTGCAAGCGCGCCAGGGTGAAAACGACTGGGGCGCAGACCGGTTGCAGGTCAGGCTGATCGCCGATGAATTTGAAATGCTGTTTAACGTAGAATGGCTGTGCGAAGCGGTATGGCTGGAGCCGGTGGGTGCATCAACCGCCCATATCAGCCAGGCTGATATGCTTAAGAACGTGCAGCTCAAATTGCAGCAGGTGCTGGATCCGATGGATCTTTAATATACCCATTTAGTTCAACCCGAACATTAGACTCCGTGCCCTGTTAGGCGGTATAATCGCCGCCCCTGAGGGCTTGTAAACCTATAGCATTGCCCTTATATAGAGGTTCTATTAGGCAGTTTCTACAACAACTTGGCTCGAGTTTCATGACCAGTAAATCCCAGCAATACCGATTTGTCAGCGCCGCAAAGCTTCCTACCCGCAAGGGTGAGTTTACTATCCATGGTTTTGTAGAAGAAAACAGTGGCGTGGAACACGTTGCGTTGTCATATGGTACCTGGCAGCCGGATGACGTTGTGCCTATTCGTATTCACTCTGAATGCCTGACCGGCGATGCCTTGTTTTCAACCCGTTGCGATTGTGGATTCCAGCTGGAACGGGCAATGGAGAATATCGTTGAAAACGGTTACGGTGTTTTGCTGTATTTGCGTCAGGAAGGCCGCGGTATTGGCCTAATCAATAAGATTCGCGCCTATCATCTGCAAGACCAGGGCATGGACACCGTTGAAGCCAACGAACACCTTGGCTTCGATGCCGATATGCGCACCTACGAGATGTGTAAGGTTATGCTGGATAAGCTTAACGTAAAAAATGTTGAGCTAATGACCAACAACCCGCGAAAAACCGCGGCACTCAAGGATCTCGACATAAACGTGGTGGCCCGTAAACCTATTGACCACGGTATTACCAAAGACAACAAGCATTACATCAAAACCAAGACCGAAAAACTTGGCCATGCCTTCGACCCGCATATTCTGGGCGATTAAACGTTCTTTTCTGGCAAGCTGAACAACCCGTTCAGCTTGGTTCAGCCTCAATTAATCTTGCCCTTGCTATAACGATACAAACATCACACCAAGTGCCCCGTGGCACAGGAGAGTTTGTATGAAAAAGCGATTAATTCTGGCCCTGTTTGTGCCGCTGATCTCCACCGGGCAGGTACTGGCTACCACGGCCCCGGAAGACCAACCAACCTATAATACGCAGCGCCTCAGCGAAGAAACGCTCGATACCCTGTTAGCGCCAATTGCGTTGTACCCGGATACGCTGGTTACGCATATTCTGATTGCCAGCACCTACCCATTGCAAGTCATTGAAGCCGACCGTTGGCGACAGGATAATCAGTCGCTGGAGGGTGACGCACTGGAGCGGGCGCTGGAAAACGCCGACTGGGATCCAAGTGTAAAGGCTTTGGTGCCGTTTACCGATGTCCTGAATCATATGAGTGACGACCTCAGCTGGTTACAACACCTTGGTGACGCGGTGATCACCAACGAAGACTGGGTGCTCGACAGGGTACAGGCTCTGCGATTACAAGCCCGTCAGAGTGGTACGCTGCAAAGTAACGACTACCAGCAGGTGTCAACCGAGAACAAAGTGATCGTGATTGAATCACGCCAGCCGGAAGTAGTGTATGTGCCTTACTACGACACCCGGCATGTCTATGGTCACTGGCATTACGCCAGCCAGCCGGTTTTCTGGCCCACCACGGTAAGAATAGCATTGGGTCACCGCATTTACTGGGGGCCACGTGTAAGTATTTCGGCCGGCTTTTACTTTGGTAATATCTGGTGGCCAGAAAGACATATCATTATTCGCAGCACGCCATCACATCGTTACGTCAGACCGCACTACCGGGCCAAACGATACTCGGTGAAAGAGTACCACCGCTGGCAGCACAATGTCGGCAACCGTCATGCCCGCTATTCGCAGAGAGTGGTAACCCATAAACCGGCCATCGTAAAGCGACACCGTTCGTTAAATACTGCCGCCAAACACCGGGAGCTGTATACGCGTACCCACGCCGCCGGCAGCTACAGTGTGAATGGCGATAAACGTGGCAAGCCGGCTCAACAAAACAGCCCGCAACAAAAACCGCGTAAATACAGCCAGGATGCCACGCAGTTAAAGCAACGCCTGAAAAGTCATGACAACGGCAACCGAGGCCAGCAAAGAGATCTGGTCAAAGCGCCTAAAGAGCAGGCCCGGGGCGGGCAACCAGGGCATAAACAGCGAGAGTTTGCGCCAGCCGAACGTCAAAAACCTCTCCGCCAGAAGCCTCAGGAACGTGCGGTTAAACAGGAACGTAAATGGGTAAATAAAGCGCCGGCCCAATCGCAACGTTCACAAAAGGCTTATTCTGAACCGCGTCAGTCGCGCCCGGTTAAACAGTCACACAGTCGCCCGGCGTCAAGAGACCATGCTCAAAAGCCACGTGTTAAGCGTGAGCACTAGCATAACGAAAATAGGCGTTTACGAATCGCTGGGGGGATTGTTCATCCAGATTAAAATAGAGCGAGGGCTCAATGAGCTCAAGCTCTATAATTCGCCATTCACCGGCGAACCACAACAAATCGACCCGGGCGTACAGGTAATCATCGGGCATGGCATTCAGCGCTGCCTGAGCATTGCTTAGCATCGCTGGCTCCGGGGTAATAGCCTGTAAGCTGCCGCCATGTTCTTCCTGCACCCTGAAATCCCCCGCTTTCGGCCGTTTTAGTATGGCGTGACTCAGTTCTCCGGCGAAGTAGAACAAAGACACTTCGCCTTGCTCGGTGACGCTGGTAACAAACGGTTGAACCATACACTCGCGCTGGGCAAAGCACTCCGCCAGTTCACCCGCGCTAAGCGTCAGCCCTTCTGGGGTTAATCGGAAGGTATCGTCGGCATTAGCACTCACGCAGGGCTTAATGACCAACTCTTCGCAGGCGAATTCGGTAAACGCCGCTGCGATAGCGCTTTGCTCAAACCCGGCAAGCCAGCGAGTGGGTAATACGTGTACCTCCGCGGCTTCCAAATCTTTAAGGTATCGCTTGTTTAAATTCCACTCCATCAGTGGCAATGAGTTCATCAGGCGGGATTGCTGATCGATGCGCTTCAGGCAGGCCACAAACTCCGCTTCATATTGCTGGTAATCCCAGGGGCTGCGAACAATCACGGCTTCATAAACACTAAAGTCTGTTTCGGATTGATGCCAGGAAATCGTATCGACCTCATAGCCTTGTGCCGCTAATGGAGCAACTAACAGATCGTCGTAAACAAAAAAATCCTGCAAATCGTCCATCGACAGGAACGCCAGTCTTTTCATAAATAGTCTCTGCGGTAAGAAGTTATATTTCGATGAGCAAGCCTTTGCTGGTGATGTCGATCCGTTTGGGCTTTTGAATACCGAACGCCGCCATGTCCAAATCGTCAAAATCTAACAGCAGGATCACCGGCACGCGTTTCCCTTCCAGGCGCTTAATACCATTAACCAGACTGTTAGAGACCACCGCCTGGTTACTCAACACTTTCAGTTTATCCAGACGGGGCTCAATCAGCCGAAGCTGAGCAAGTTGATGGTGATAAGCAATTTGCCCGGTTATTTCTGCTTTGGCTTTTAGTTGCTGACCATTTTGCTCAGCCAGCACGGTAACCTTTACGTTGACTTCATCTTCCAGCGGGTCCAGCTCAACAAAGGGGTCAGAAAAGGTAAACACCACATCATCAAAGGTGCGTTGCTGAGGAAACACCGCAGTTACCATGCTATTTAACTGATTTTCAGAAAAGGTCATTGTGAATGCCTGCACTGCAGGCACTACCGCCAGCAAGGTAAGCAGGCAAATCCAAACACGACTAAGGTACTTCATAGGGCCACATCAGCAGATTAATAGGCTGATAAGGCTACCAGATTTTTACTTTTCAGGCACCACGCACAGAGCAAGATGGCATTTAAATAGCGGACTTTTGTCATGTAACGATTGTCTGTCGGCTCCGGGACTACACCAAAATCCACAAGCTGGCACGCTTATGAAATTGCCGCTAACAGACTCAGCAATGATAGACTTAAGTCAGTTTGGATTTGCTAATGAGAGTTGCGGTGGCCATTTATTTGTTTCCGGTACTGGCACTATTGATAAGCACGGTTGCCTACCTGTTCCCGGCTGTATTGGTTGAGTTAAAAACGCTTATTGTACCCCTACTGGTATTGGTAATGCTGGCCATGGGACTCACATTGAAATGGCGTGATTTCGTTCAGGTATTGCATTACCGACGCGTAGTGGCGGCTGGCGTGGCTATCCAGTTCATTATCATGCCTGTAGCGGCGTGGCTGATTGCGCTGCTACTGGGGTTATCGGAGGCGTTGATGATAGGCATGATGCTGGTAGGCGCTACCGCCGGTGGCACAGCCTCCAACGTGATGGCCTATTTAGCCAAAGGCAATGTTGCGCTGTCGGTGAGCATGACCATGGTTTCCACCCTGATTGCTGTCCCGATGCTGCCGCTACTCACCTGGCTGTATTTAGGAAAAAGTATCGACGTACCAGCCATGTCGATGCTGGGCATGCTGGTTAAAGTTATTTTGCTGCCCGTTGCCGCCGGCATGCTGTTGAACCAGATTTTTAAGCACCGGTTAGCCGCCATTGCGCCAGTCTGTTCCGTATTTTCCATGGCGGCTATTTTGCTCATCATCGCCATCGTGGTGGCACTTAACAGCGATAATCTGAATACCGTTGCCTGGCCGGTGGTGGGTGCGGTGGTGCTGCACAACCTTGTTGGTCTCGGGTGTGGGTACTGGCTTTGCCGTAAACTAGGCTACAACACGGTAGTCGCCAGAACCGTAGCCATAGAAGTCGGCATGCAGAACTCCGGCCTCAGCGTGGCCCTGGCGTTAAAGTACTTCTCGGCGGCCAGCGCCCTGCCCGGTGCTATCTTTAGTATCTGGCACAATCTTTCCGGAGCGCTGTTTGCCAGCTACTGGGCCAAACGTAGTGTCCCTATTTCAGATGATCCAAACCAAAGTTAGGCAGCTCTGATAGTGCCATGATTTTGTTCGTATCAATAATTTTCATCGTAAAGACAAAATTAAAGCGGGCTTGTTTTCGCCTAAGTTATTTGCATTAATCAATAGCACACTTATTATGTGCGCCACCGATAAATAGGGATAAAACCAGTGGAAGAAATAGTAGCGCAAGTCAAAAACTTTCTGTCGAAAGACCTGTTTACCCTGTTTGATATTACCTTTACCAGCGGTGATTTGGTGGCGGTTCCACTGATCTATGTGGTGGGTATCTGGCTGATGAAAAAGCTGGCTCATATTGCGACCTACCGGTTGCGGGAATCCGGCGCCAGTGCCGACACGATTCACTTATTCAAACGGCTGTTCTATATCATTGCCGGAGCGATTTTAATCGTTACCACGCTGGATGTAATGAACGTGCCGCTGACCGCTTTTGCATTTTTATCCGGTGCGGTGGCCATTGGCGTGGGCTTTGGCGCACAGAACATTATTAATAATTTTATTTCCGGTTGGATTTTAATGTGGGAGCGTCCGATTCGAATTGGCGACTTTCTGGAAGTTGACGGAGCCCGCGGAACCGTTGAAACCATTAATACCCGCTCCACCCGGGTTCGCCGGGTTGATGGTGTACACATGCTGATCCCGAACAGTAAATTGCTGGAAAACACGGTGGTGAACTGGACACTTATCGACAACCTTACGCGTACATCAGTGCGGGTTGGGGTTGCCTATGGTTCAAACTGCAAATTGGTTGCCCGCCTGATTGAGGAAGCCACGTTAAAGCAGGAAGATCTACTCACCGAACCAAAACCGGTGGTTATTTTTGATGATTTTGGTGATAACGCGCTGATGTTTGAGACGTTCTTTTGGGTAAATGCCACCAAAGAACGTGACCTGCGGGTCATCCGCAGTCAGGTGCGTTTTACCATTGATGAGCTCTTTGCTGAGCATGACATAGTGATAGCCTTTCCGCAGCGTGACGTTCATCTGGATGGCACTTTGCAATTGGTTAAACCTTCCAGGAATACGTAATGGCACAATTAAACGATGCCTTTTTATGGGCTTATGATGTTAAGCCTTCGGGTGAAACCGATACACTTGATGCAGCACAACTTACCTCAGTGCTGCCTGAACAAGGCTACCGCTGGGTTCATATCCAGTCTGATGCGCCCGAAGCTGCCGCTCTGCTGCACGGCCTTGGCCTGTCGGAAGACGTCAGTGACAGCCTGATGGCACTGCAAACCCGCCCCCGGGTGATCCCGGTTAACCGAGGCGCACTGGTTTTCCTGCGCGGCATTAATGTGAACCCGGGTGCCGAGCCAGAAGACATGGTATCTCTGCGGCTGTGGATTTCTGGCTCTCTGATTGTCACCGCACGTCGTCATGACCGCAAATTAATGAGTGTGCAGGATACCCGTACCAGCCTGGAACAAGGAGAAGTGCCCGGCTCTACCACTGAACTGCTGATTGCGCTGTTAACCCGCATTGCCGACCGCATTCACGATAAAGTGGAAGATATTGATGAGTCGCTTGGCGATTATGAGGCGCAGGAGTCACTCAATAAACAGGACCGTAACCAACTGGCTATGTTGCGCCGCCAGACCGCCAGCATTCGTCGCCACCTCGCACCGCAACGCGATGCCCTGGAGACCCTGGTGCGTGTGCCCGGATTAATTCCCGATTCACTGGCGTTTGATCTGCGTGACCAGTCAGACCGTATGACCCGTTCGATTGAGGACTTGGATCTTGCCCGTGAGCGCGCCATTGTGTTGCAGGATGAACTGCGTAACCAGATAGCCGACAAGCAGAACATCCGCATGTATGTGCTTTCCATGATAACCGCCATATTTCTACCGTTGTCGTTTTTAACCGGGGTCTTTGGTATGAACGTTGCCGGATTGCCAGGCACCGAAACGCCCAATGCCTTTACCCTGTTGATGTTATCGATGGGCGTGCTGGCAGTCTTTATGCTTTTCGCCATGCTCTGGAAGAAGTGGCTGTAAGATAAAGGAAATTTTTTGCCCCGACAGATCATCTATTGCACTAAAGATTGATCTGGTTCGCTGGCATGATTCGATTTCTCACCTACACTTAACAAAAACTCTGGAGTCGTTACTATGTATTCGTGGGTGTCGGAAGGACATAAAATTTTTCGCGGTGTGTTAATCGCTCAGCTGGTACTGGCAATTATTATTGGCTTAGTAACCGGTGAGCTATTCATTGCCTTTTGGTTAGGTATCCCCATCATTGCACTACCGCTGTTCCTCAGCTTTAACAATCCTGAAGCCGAAATCAGTGCCCATGCTATGGGCATAGGCACCCAGCTAATGACAGCGCTACACATTCACCAGGCGTATGGGCTGACCGAAGTACACTTTGAAATTTTCGCCTTACTGGCTGTGTTGGCAGTATTTCGCAACTGGAAAGTGATTACCTCAGCCGTTGTGGTTATAGCAGTCCATCACATTGGTTTTTTCCTGCTCCAGGTAAATGAGGTTGCAGTGTACGCGTTTGAGGAAGGCCACGTCACCTTTACCATATTGGTGCTGCATGCATTATTTGCCTTAGTAGAAGGCGGCATCCTGATGTACATGACCAAACGCAGCCACGATGAGGGAATTGGTGGCGCAGAGCTTGACGCAGCAATCAATAAAATTCTGGCCGATCGGCAGCATATTAACTTGCGTGTGGAGGTCGACAAGTCCATCCCCATGCTAAAGCGCTTCGACGAACTACTCGCCTCACTCCGTCAGTTAGTCCACGATGCGTCGTCGCTGGCTAATGATGTGGCCAGCGCCAGTGAGTTTATGCAGTCATCTACTAAGGAATTAAACGAACACGTACAACAAAGTAGTCATGAAATTGGCGCTATTTCGGTTGCTTCAGAGGAAATTGCGGTAACGCTACAAGACTCCTCAGAGCGCACTACTGCTGCCAACGACAGAACCAAAGATGCGCGCTACACTACCGGTGAATCCCGTGCTGCGGTGGAGAGCGCCACGGCCACCATCAACTCGCTGCGCGATCGGCTGAATAACGCTGCCAGAACGAATCAGGAACTTAACGAACGTTGTGCCAATATTTCTGATGCTATGCGCTCTATTACGGCGGTGGCAGAACAAACCAATCTGCTGGCCCTGAATGCAGCGATTGAGTCGGCCCGTGCCGGCGAACATGGCCGCGGCTTTGCAGTAGTTGCCGATGAAGTGCGTACATTGGCCATACGTTCAAAAGAAAGCGCCGATGAAATCACCACCATCACTGAGCAGCTGGTATCCAGTACCGCCTCATCGGTAACACAAATGAATCAGTGTATTGAATTGGTCGATGAAGCGGTAAGCACCTCCGACACCGCCGCCAGCTTTATGAACAGCATTGAAGATAAAATTCAGGCGGCCAGCGACAATATGATGGAAGTCGCTACTTCGGCGGTAGAGCAGGAATCTGCTTCAAGCTCAATTGCCCAGAGTACGGCAACCATTCATGAACTGGCAAACTTGGAGGCGAGGACTGCCGAGGCACTCGAGGCCAAGTCAGTACAGCTGGCCGAGATGTGTCAGCGCATGCTGCAAACGGTTAAACGCTTCGTGGTGTAATGACGCAGCGAACCATTATCCTGATTGTTGCGGTGTGGGCGCTGACCATTCTGGGCCTGCTGGGCCTTGCCAGTGTTAACCAGATCAAACCTTTCGACCCTTCAATGTTACTGGCCCAGGCGGCCAGTGACCCGCAGTTTGACCAAGCCTTTACCAAGGCATTAACCCATGCTGGTGTTGCCCCGGGCACCCTGGTGCATATGGTGTCAAACGGCGATTGTTATTGCGATCAACTCACTGAGTCTCATCGTCAGGAGCTTTCCAGGGAGCTGGCTGGTGAAGGCTATCAGCTTAAGCAGTTATCGTTGGCGGAACACCCGGCCCTAAAACGCTATGTAGACCATTACCCGGCACTCGCTGTGGTCGATAACGCCGGGCAGCTGCGCTACCTTGGCCCTTATGCCATTGGTTACGGCTGCTTTACCGGCACAAACCTGGTGAGCCGGATTAAACAAGCCGCCACCTCAGCCGACTACTACGGCGCCAGTATTAACAGCGATGTTAAAGGCTGCTTCTGCGCCGTATAAGCCGTGTTTCAGTGACTCTGTTCGTCGCCGTGTAAGCCTTTAATATGTGCCACCACACTACGCCCTAAAGCGCTTTGGTTGTAACCGCCTTCCAGCATACTCACAATGCGCCCGTGGCATACCTCATCGGCCACGGTGCGCAGTTGTTTGCTTACCCAGTGGTAATCATCTTCGCGCAGGCGTAACTGCCCCATAGCATCTTCGGCATGGGCGTCAAACCCGGCACTGATTAATATTAGTTGCGGCATAAAGTTACGCATTGCATCAAACCAGTAAGTCACTTTTTCACGAAACTCTGCACCGGTAGCCCCGGCTTTTAATGGCGCACTTAAAATATTGCTGGCCGACACCGGATGACCGGAGTGAGGATAAAACGGGTGCTGAAACGACGAGCACATTAAAATTTGCTTGTCTCCGGCGATGATATTTTCAGTGCCGTTACCGTGGTGAACGTCAAAGTCGATAATCGCTACGCGGGACAGTTCATACTTTTTCAGCGCATAGCGGGCCGCCACGGCAATATTGTTAAACAGGCAAAAGCCCATGGCATTGTCGTATTCGGCGTGATGCCCTGGCGGGCGCACGGCACAAAAAGCCTGACGATCTTCCCCTTCCATCACCCAATCTACTGCATCGCAGCCTGCGCCAGCAGCATATAACGCCGCACTCAGGGTGATGGGTGTCATGCCGGTATCCTGTTCCAGCCAGATCACGCCGGTGCTCGGCGAGCGCTGAAAAATACTGTCTACATAGTAGGGATCGTGAGCAAGCGCCAGGTTCTCTCTTTTTACCTGGCTGGCATCACCGTGCTGACAAATCATTTCCAGGCCCGAAGATAATAGCTGATCGTCAATAGCGTAGAGCCGATCCGGGTGTTCCGGATGCTCAGGAGACACATCATGATGCACGCAATCTTTGCCACGATAAATTTTAATGGTCATGCTCTGTCTCCTGTTCCGACACGGCCTTTTCCGCTTGCTCCAGCAGCGGTAATTCCAGCTCGACTTCACTGGGGTCACCGCTGAACAAGCGTTTAAACCCGTGATGTTCGAAAATAGCAATCATCGGTTTGTTGTCGGCCCGGCAAAATGCCAGCATTTTGTTGATTTTTCGTTTGCGGGCAATGTCGATAAGCTTGATCAGCAAGCGGCTGCCCATGCCTTTCCCCTGCTGCGTTTCGCGGGTAACGAAAGCCGCTTCGCAGGAATTATCGTGCTCGTTGTAATAAAATCGCCCGACGGCGTGAATAGTAATACGGGAGCCTTCCTGGCGCACAATGCACAAGGCTGCATCGGAGTTCTGATCCACGCTCACCAGATTACAGGACTTCTCCCGCGACATTTGTTTAGGGTCGTAGTTATAGCGTAAACGCAGGGTTTCCTTGGTATGCGAATAGAAAAATTCCTGCAACCGCCGCTCATCGGCCGGGTTAAGCGGCCGCAGGTAGAAGGTCTCGCCCTGGATGACCATTTTCTGCAGCTGGATAGCGCCCAGCTCCGGAATATCCGTGGGGTATTTTTGCTGAAAGTGCGGTACCCAGTAGTTTTTACGCACCTCGGCGAGCAGATGGGCGCGAAATTTAGGATGGGCCACGCGGATCAGCTCAAGCGCCCGCTCACGAATACTCTTGCCGCGTAGTGAGGCTATTCCGTACTCGGTAACAATGTAGTGTACATTGCCACGGGAAGTCGTAACGCCTGACCCTTCGGCAATACAGGGAACAATGCGCGACACGGTTTCATTCTGCGCGGTTGACGGCATCGCGATAATCGGTTTGCCGCCTTTACTCATCGACGCGCCCGACACAAAATCCACCTGGCCGCCAATGCCGCTATAAAAATCATAGCCCAGCGAGTCCGCTACTACCTGACCGGTTAAATCCACCTCCAGCGCACTGTTAATGGAAATCATTGTGTCGTTCTTGGCAATATTGGTAGGTTTGTTCACATAGCTGCTGGGGTAAAATTCGATATGCGGATTATTGTGGACAAACTTATACAGCCGCTCACTGCCCATACAAAAACTGGTGACAATTTTGCCCGGGTGAAAGGTTTTCTTGCGATTGGTAATGGCCCCGGAGGCAATGATATCCATGATGCTGTCTGACAACATTTCACTATGAATACCCAGGTCTTTGTGACGCTGCAAATACTTTAATGTAGCGCTGGGAATTTTCCCTACACCAAACTGCAGGGTGGCACCGTCTTCCACCAGCATGGCCACATACTGGCCTATCCGTTCGGTAACACTGTCGATGGCAGGCGCTTCGATTTCCTGTAAAGGTTCATCGGCTTCAATACAGGCGGTAAATTCGCTGATATGAATAAAAGAGTGACCTGCTGTGCGCGGCATCTGCGGGTTAATCTGGGCAATCGCAATGGTGGCATTTCGTACCGCCGACATAGAGATATCTACCGACACGCCCAGCGAACAGTAACCAAACTCATCCGGCGGGCTTACCGTCACCAGGGCCGCATCCAGAGGTAAGGTACCGTCGCTGAACAGGCTCGACATTTCAGATAAAAACACCGGTGTATAGTCAGCCCGGCCTTCATCCACCGCGCGGCGAATTTCGTCGCCCTGAATAAAGAACGTATTGACCTTAAATAACTGCCGGTATTCTTCTTTTGCCCAGCGCGTATCCCCCAGTGCCAGCATGTGCACCAGTTCGATATCGCTAAATCCTTTACTGTGTTTAATTAGATCGTCAATGAGTGCGTAAGGCACTCCGGCATTCCCACCAACAAATACCCGGCTACCTGACTTGATCAGATGCGACCAGTCCGGTCGCGGCGGCAGAGCAACGGTCATAGTTCCAACTCCCAATCTCAACTCACTTCATAATGCCACAGTTGCTGTCCAATCATATAAGCAAGTGGTCTAACTTTGATCTGAACGGTATTTTTTTGTCACTTATTTTAAGTCTGACAACAAAAGAAAACTAAATTTCATTTGTTAAAATTATGGAATATTTTTTTCATTAACGTTATATTGGTACCCTATTGATCAGATAAGCAAATTGCCTGAGAGGACGACTGTAATGCCAGAATTATTATCAAAATATCAACCGCCCGGCAAAACGGCGCAGACTCAAAATATCACCCCTGCTTCAGCAGGCTGGAAATATGTAGGGTTTGAAGTGTTTGAGCTGAAAGCCGGCGAATCGTTTTCACAACAAACCGAAGATCAGGAAGTTTGTCTGGTATTGGTAGGTGGTAAGGCTGATATTAAAACCACCGATCTCGACTTATCTGATGTGGGCGACAGAATGAGCCCCTTTGAACGAAAAAAACCATACGCAGTATATCTGCCAAATGATGATCACTTCACTGTCACGGCTACAACAAATGCCGAAATCGCAGTATGTAAAGCTCCTGGTAAAGGAGGCTTCAAGGCCCGCTTAATCACACCGGACGATATTGGTTCTGAATCCCGCGGTAAGGGTTTCAACAAGCGTCATGTGCACAACATTCTGCCCGAGACAGAGCCGGCGGACAGCTTGTTAGTGGTAGAAGTCTATACCGATGAGGGGAATACCAGCTCCTATCCTTCGCATAAACACGATCAGGATAATGCCCCGCATGAGACGTATCTGGAAGAAACCTATTATCACCGCATCGATCCGCCACAAGGGTTCGTTTTTCAGCGCGTTTACACCGAAGACGGTGAAATTGATGAATCCATGGCAGCCTACAACAAAGACGTGGTACAAGTCCCTAAAGGATACCACCCTGTAGCGACCTTAGCCGGCTACAACAGTTATTACCTCAATGTCATGGCAGGTCCCAATCGTCGCTGGTGTTTCGTATGGGAAGAAGCACATAACTGGATCAATTCGCCTGATTATGAGGGTTAAACATTTTTCGCAACTGGTCAGGCTTCAGGACCCAGTCTGCCTGACCGGTTTTTTTAACCTACTTCTCTTCATCTACTTGTTTATATCTTCTTGCTCTCCGCGCCGCTCGAACCACACCGAGGGAGTTAACTAGTAACGCAACAAAAATAATTGCCATTCCACTAAGTGCAGCAACGCTTAGTTTTTCTTTCAGCAAGAGAATACTGAGCAAGGCTACCCAAACGGGTTCGAGTGTCATAACGATTGCGCCCTGTCCTTCAGGTGACATACTTTGGGCTTTAAGTAACAAAAAAAAGCGCAACCAAGTAGCCAATACAACGCTTAACAATACCCAGTGCCAAACTGTTGACAGCTCCTGATTAGCATCCAATTCAAAGGTGAGATAAGCTACAACACAGGCAATACTCGCCGAGAGCATTTGATAAAATGTTTGGGTTACCGGTGGTATACCTGCACATAGTCTGCCATTGATGTTGAAATATAAGGCATAAAGTAAAGCGGAAGCCATAAACAAAATATCGGATTGGGTCATACTGAAGCCATTTCTTAACGCTAATAGTAAAATTCCCGGTAATGCAATGACGATAGCAATCCAGGTTTGTAACTGAGCACGAAAACCAAAGGCTAAACCGGTTACGGGGATGAGTAAAAAACTCAAGCTAATTAGGAAAGCGCCAACGCCAAGTCCGTCAGAAAGAACTAGTGCCGCGGCCCAAACAGAGGTCTGAACACCTAGCAACAGCCCGGTTAACAACGTATTTCTGATCTGAACAGACGAAGCTTTTAACACCACCCGAGGCTTCATAGCAGCCATTAACAAAGCAGAACTAAAAAACCTGATTGCTAAAAAGTACATTGGGGTTATCGCCAGCAATGCCGACTTAGAAAACAACCATCCCATGGCTGCCAACAAGGTCACCGACACAAGGAGTAAATGGGCAGTGATCTGTGAAGAAGATTGATTACTCATAGTGAAATTTTCAGGTTCCTGATCAAAAACCCCCGCTAAGCGGGGGTTTGATGAAACACTTTACTCGGCGTTGTAAAACGGCGGTCTGGGAGGCATATTGATCGACACGATCTCACCACTTTCCTGTGCCTTAACACAAGCATCACTCGCTACTGCAGCAGCAAAACCATCCCAGGCTGTCGGGCCGGTCAGGCTGCGCACTTTAATACCGTCGATAAAGTCTTGTAACTCAACATCGTATGCATCCAGAAAGCGCTTTTTCCAGTCTGTTAGAATATTTTGTGACAACTTCGCATTACGGCGAGTTGAAACAGACATGGGTTCAGGCAGGCTAGCAATACCTTCTTCACCAACTACCGAACACTGGATATCATATCCATATTTACAGTTTACAAATACCTCAACATCAATACGAACACCTTTGGCAGTCTCCAACAATACTATTTGTGGATCGGCCAGTTTCGAGTGCGAATATTTAGTTGTTCTCGGAAAAATAACCTGAGCTGATACATAATCATCATCCAGCAACCAGCGTAATACGTCCAGCTCGTGAACTAACGTGTCCTGAATCGCCATTGGCGTAACATACATCTCTGGTACTTCAGGATTCCGGTGAGCACAGTGAACCATTAACGGCTCGCCAATCTCACCAGCATTAATGGCCTGTTTAAGCATGCGGTAGCCTGAGTCATAAGGGCGCATAAAGCCAACTTGAACCAGGCGCTTACCATGGGCAACTTCGGCATCCACGATACGGCGGCAACCTTCTTCGGTTGTAGCTAAAGGCTTCTCGCAGAAAACGTACTTACCGGCCTCGATAGCTGCCAGTACATATTCTTCGTGGGTAGGCCCCCAGGAGCATACCAGTACCGCATCAACGTCGCCCGCGGCAATCAGTTCGTGACCGTCTTTATATACAACGGCATCAATACCCAGATCCTTTACCAGCTTTTCTGAGCTAGCAAGGTTTACGTCAGTCACTGCCACCACTTCGGCGCCAGTTAATACTTTACTCACACGCTTAGCGTGTTCGCACCCAATGGCGCCGGTTCCAATAACACCAATTCTGACTTTCATCTTCATCTCCAAACCTTGTTACGCCCAGTACTTGTTGACGTAACGTTGAATTTCTTCACGCATGAATCTAGACGACGCTTCGGCGTTTTCTTCCCATGCAAATACACAACTCGACAACACACCGTCGAAACCAATTTCGTGCAGTGTTTTGAAGAATACATCCCAGTCAATCTCACCTTCGCCCATGTTCAGGTGCTGGTGCACGCGAGCAGTGGAACCCGGAGGATTGACGATATAACGCAACTGCGAGGATGCTTTATGGTTGAAGGTATCCGCTACCCGGGCGTGAACCAGTTCACCCTGGGTTTGACGAATAGACTCAGCCAGGTCATCGCCGTAGTAGTATGAATGCGGTGCAATATAAGACGCTTTCACCGCTTTCGAATTTATGGTCCTGATAATGTCCATAGCCGGGGAAATTTCTTCTACCCAGTCTTCCGGATGTGGTTCAACACTCAGAGTTAACCCTTCGCGCTCAAGAATCGGAACCAACACATCCATAGAACGCCAGAAAGCATTTTCACAAGCTTCCGGAGTGTGAATACCCTGGGTATCAGCAGCAGAACGCTCTGGCGAACCACCACGACCAAACTCAGAAATCAGCAGCTCACATTCCATCTCAACAGCCACTTCGATGGTACGCTTCCAGTTGTCCATGGCCATTTCCCACTCATCTTTATAGGGACTGGACCAACGATACATTGGCTGCAGTGTTGCCAGCTCAACGCCTTCGTTTTTCATGGCTTGTTTAAACGCCTTTGCGCGAGCCGGGAAAACACGTGGACGTGTCCACCACTGCAAAAAGTCTGCACGCGGTGATAACTCAATGTAGTCGTATCCCATTTCCTTAACAAAAGCAGGCAACTCTTCAAGGGGGATATGACGATGCATATACGGATCGAGGGCTATTTTCATGTTCTGACTCCTCAGTTCTGTCGACTCGCTGCCTTAGGCAGACAGCGCTGATTTCATGTAATCCATGCTGGCTTTAATATCACCAACCGGGTCGGACGATTGCCACACACCATCTGAGAACGGCTCAAAAGAGATGTACCCCTTATACCCGCCTTCAAACAATGCTTTAACCTGTGCGATACTGTCGAGCTTGTCACCATCCATGACAAATTCGCGGTGACCATCGAGCATATCGGTAAACGTAATATCTTTATCTACCACAGCAGAAACATGCACCAGGCCGGTTTGCAGCGGGAAGAAATCCGGGTCTGAAGCACCCGCATGATGGAAGGTGTCATGCACCAGACCAAAAATCTCTTCACCCTCTACGGCTTTAATTGCACTAACAGCTTCTTGTTTAAAACGCAGAGTAGAAATAGGAAAGCCTAATGGCTCTACAAACCCTTTCAGGCCACGTTCACTAAGAATAGTCTTTAAGTCAGTCAGTGCCGCTTTTAAATCGGCAGTACGCTGCACATCAGTACGAGCATCATCGGCGTCAACCAAAGGGCAACACACCAAGCCAATGGCGCCAGCCGCTGCTGCGACATCTGCCATTTGTTCCGCCTGAGCCTTACGTTCGTCATTCCATACATTAAACGGATACAACGCATTAATGCTCAGCACGGTGATATCGGCAGCGTCAGCGGCCGCACGAACCGCTTTAGCTGTTTCAATATCAGTAACACTGTTTTCTTTTACGTCGTTACGTAATTCAACTGCTTCCATACCGAGGTTTTTAGCCGCCTCAATCATGGCCAGCGGGCTTAGCGTAGGGCAAGCCATGTGATTTAAAGCAAAAGAAACCGCTTGTTCAGACATAAATAATTCCAGATAAATAAGTTAATACATTAGTCCATAGTTGGCATAACAAACGCAGAACCGCCTTCACGGATCCCGGTTGGCCAACGAGTGGTCACTGTTTTCAGTTTGGTGTAGAAACGCACGCCTTCAGGACCATGCATGTGGTGGTCACCGAACAGAGACGCTTTCCAGCCACCAAAGCTGTGGAATGCCATCGGAACGGGGATTGGCACGTTAACTCCAACCATACCTACCTGAATCACGTTGGTGAACGTACGGGCTGCATCACCATCACGGGTAAAGATGGCAGTACCGTTACCGAACTCGTGATCGTTAATCATCTGTACCGCTTCATCGAAGGTCTTCGCGCGCACCATCGCCAGTACCGGGCCAAAGATTTCTTCTTTGTAGATAGTCATGTCAGTAGTAACGTTATCGAACAAGGTACCGCCAATGAAGAAGCCATTTTCATAACCTTCACGGGTCATTTCAAAATCGCGACCATCAACTACCAGCTCAGCACCTTCTTCGGCACCTTTAGCGATATAACCGGATACCTTTTCCAGGTGAGCCTGAGTCACCAGAGGCCCCATATCTGCATCCGCATCAGTCCCTGGCGCCACTTTCAATTTCGCCAGTTCTTCAACCAGGCGGGTTTTCAGTTTATCTGCGACTTCATCACCCACCGGTACAACTACCGAGATAGCCATACAACGTTCACCGGCAGAACCGTAAGCAGCCCCCATCAGTGCAGAAACCGTTTTTTCTACGTCTGCATCAGGCATAACTACCATATGGTTTTTCGCACCACCCAGAGCCTGAACACGCTTACCAAATGAAGCGCCACGCTCGTAGATATATTTCGCAATTGGCGTAGAACCAACGAAGCTCAGCGCTGGCACATCCTGATGCTCGATAAGCGCATCTACAACATGCTTACCACCGTGAATGATGTTAAACACGCCCGGGGGGAAGCCGGCCTGATTAATCAGTTCTGCGTAAAACAATGCCGCAGATGGATCGCGCTCGGAAGGCTTAAGAATAAAAGTGTTACCGGTTGCCAGCGCCACAGGGAACATCCACATGGGCACCATGGCCGGGAAGTTAAACGGCGTAATACCCGCTACCACACCTAAAGGCTGGCGAAGGGCGTGACTATCAATAGACGTACCGACATTTTCTGTCATGTCAGTTTTAAGCAAGTTAGGACCGCCACAAGCAAACTCAACGACTTCCAGACCGCGAATGACTTCGCCTTTAGCATCAGATTCAACTTTGCCGTGTTCGCGCGAAATAATTGCTGCTAACTCGTCGAGGTTATCCTCGAGCAATTGACGGAATTTATTCATGATGCGCGAACGCTTCAGTGGTGACGTATTCGCCCAGGCAGGGAATGCCGCTTTTGCGGCAGCAACCGCTGCTTCAATGTCCGCGTCAGTTGATTGCACAACTTCAGCAATCACTTCACCCGTTGCAGGGTTAAATACCGGGGTATAGTCAGAGCTTTCGCTTTCAACAACCTGACCGTTAATAAAGTTTAAAATCTTGTTCACTATTCTTCTCCGTATTGACGGGTTAACGCTCGAAAGCGCGTTACATCAGACCTGCTTCGGTGGCCATAGTCTGTAAATTACTGTGACCCAGGGTCGCATAGGTCAGTGGATCTGCTACGGCTGGATCCTGCTCAGCTTCCACAACCAACCAGCCTTCATAGTTAATCTCTTTTAACACAGTGAATATTGACGGGTAGTCCACACAGCCATCACCAGGTACCGTGAACACACCATTTAATACAGCATTCAAAAAGCTCAGGTTGCGGTTTTTAGCATCGAGCATCACGTGTTTACGAATATCTTTGCAGTGCACATGACAGATGCGATTTGACCAGCGTTTTGCTACCTCAACAGGATCTCCCCCAGCGAACAGGCAATGCCCACTGTCGAGCAACAAACCGAGGTCTGAGCTGGTACGACGCATCAGTTCATCAATTTCATCCTCGGTTTGGATCACGGTTCCCATGTGGTGGTGATAAGCCAGGCGAACACCGTGTTTAAGGGCGTACGCGGCGACAACATCTAACTTTTCTGCATAATCATCCCACTTATCAGCCGGGAATGGTCGTCGTAGGGACAGAGGTGTAGATTGGTCGCCGTGTACGCAACTTGTGACTTCACAGCACACCATTACCTTACAACCAGTATCGCGAAGTAATTCCAGGTGGGACTGCATAGCCTCTATTTCTTCCTCAGCACTTCGCTCTAACAGCATCAGCGAGTACCAGCCGGAAACGGCTTTTAATTCATGAGCAGCTAACACGGTATTGAGTGCATCGGCTTCACGGGGAAATTTGTGGCCTAACTCAAAGCCTGCAAAACCAGCTTGCTTACCTTCACTCAGGCAGACTTCCAGGGGCGTATCGCCGCCAAGGCTGGGCAGATCATCGTTAGTCCAGGTAAGTGGATTGATACCTAATTGAACTGGCATGATTAAACTCCTAAATACACCTGATTACAGGTTTTTAAACTGTTTGGCTTTTTGTTTTTCGTAGAACTCACGTGCCTTTTGGACTTCTTCACGTGGAGACACTTCAGGTACCGCAACATCCCACCAGAAGCCACCTTCTTCGGTAATTTTCAGCGGATCCGTATCTAAGGTGATCACATATGAAATAGGGGAGGCCTTGGCGCGTTCTAATGCAGCTTCAAGCTCTTGAATAGACTCAACCTTTTCAGAGGCTGCGCCCAGTGATTTTGCATGCGCCGCAAAGTCGGTTTTTGGTGCACCTTCTTCAACGGTCAGACAGTCGTCCAACAGGTTATTAAACCCGGGACCACCACAGAATTGTTGCAAGCGATGAATACAGCCGTAACCACGGTTATCCAGTACAACCAGCACAATTTTGTATCCCAGCATGACCGACGTTGCGATTTCGGAGTTGAGCATTAAATAAGAGCCATCACCGACCATGATGTACACTTCTGAATCTGGCTTGGCCATTTTGGCCCCCAGACCACCGGCGATTTCATATCCCATGCAGGAGAAGCCATATTCCATGTGGTAACCACGGCTAAAACGGGTACGCCATAATTTTTGTAGCTCACCAGGCAAACCACCCGCAGCACAAACAACGATGTCCTCTTCGCCAGCAGCACGGTTAACCGCACCCACTGCTTCAGGATCGGTTAATGGCAATGTCTTCTTGTCAGCGGTTGCTTCATCAACATAAGCATCCCAGGCTTTCTTTACCACTACAGCGGCTTGCTGCCAGCCATTTTCCGGCTTCCAGCTGCCCAGTGCTTCGCCTAATTTAGGCAGGGTTAACTTTGCATCCCCAACCAATGGCTTACCGTAGTGTTTGACAGTATCAAATGAAGCAACATTTATGCTGACCAGCTTCGCTTCAGGGTTGATCATCGTACGGGAGCCAGATGCAAAGTCACCCAATCGGGTACCAACAGCAATGATGAGATCACATTCTGCTGCCAGCTCGTTCGTTGATGCAGCACCCGTTACCCCCATAGAACCCATGTTCTGTGGATGATCCCAGGGCAGTGCACCTTTACCGGCCTGGGTTTCACCCACCGGAATTTTATGTTCACTAACAAAGTTGTCGAGCTCAGCTATCGCTCCTGAGTAATGCACACCACCACCTGCGACAAGCAGTGGTTTCTTAGCCGCTTTAATCAGCTCAACCGCTTCAGCCATTTCTACTTCATCTGGTAACTGGCGACGCAGATTATGGACTTTTTCTTTAAAGAAATGCTCAGGGAAGTCAAACGCCATGGTTTGTACATCCTGTGGTAACGCTAATGTTACCGGGCCACACTCTACCGGATCGGTCAGTACACGCATTGCTTGTGGCAGTGAGGTCAGTAATTGCTCAGGACGCGTAATACGGTCGAAGAAACGACTCACTGGCTTAAAGCAGTCATTCGTGGTCATTGTGTGATCGTGGTACGTTTCCAGCTGTTGTAAGACCGGATCAGGCATACGGGTTGCAAACGTATCTCCCGGCAGGAATAAAACCGGAATGCGGTTTACATGTGCTACGGCGGCAGCGGTGACCATATTGGTTGAACCCGGGCCCGCTGAAGCAGTACACGCCATCATTTGTTGGCGGTTTAACGTTTTCGCATAAGCTATTGCCGAGTGCGCCATGGCTTGTTCGTTGTGCGCACGGTAAGTCGGCATGGTATCTTTTACCTGATACAACGCTTCACCTAAACCGGCGACGTTACCGTGACCAAATATCGCCCAGACACCGGCAAACATTGGCTTCACTTCGCCATCCATCACGACCTTCTGGGCCATCATATATTTCACCACAGCCTGTGCCATGGTTAGACGGATCGTATTAGACATCATTAAAATCCTCGCAATGAACGGTCAGTCTTACTGACCGCGCTTGTTCCAAACGTCGACCAGAAAACGATAGTTGGCTTTTATTTGGTTAACCATTTCTTCATCATTTATTGTGCCTGCCAGCCAGGCTTTAGACGGCTCGCTAAAAATAGACCGCCCGACCGCGAAGCCTTTCACCATTGAACTGTTAGCCGCCTGATTAAAGCCGGCTTCCAGTACATCCATCGGTGCATCCAGACCAAGAATGACAATGCCATGGCAGTGTTTATCATTTTTGTTAACCAGCGCCTCAACGGTCACCCAGGATTCTGCGCTTAGTGGCGGTAACTTCCACCAATCCGGTTTAATGCCAAGGTGGTAGAATCGCTCAAGCGTTCTGATATAGTTTTCATCGGTTCGCGGCTTACTGGCCGGCAATATGATTTCGAGGAGTAGCTCATGGCCGGACTGACAACAAGCTTCGTAGACTTCACGAACCAACTGCTCTTGTTCCAGGCGCATTTCTACTGAATCATCAGGGTGATAAAACACCAGACATTTGACGATATGCTCTAGTGGCCAACTGACCAGTTGACTGCCGATGTTGCCATGTTCTAAACGTAATGGACGTGAGCCGGGCAATTCGATAGGCCGGGCCACCCACCAGTCACGCCCGGTCACTTCATTGAGTACAGCCTGTCCATAGGTGCCGTCGACGAACACGCCAATTTTGCCTTGCAGCCCGAGTTCTTCACGGGATTCTTCTGCGGCACGTAATATAAGTTGTTTGACGGCCGGAATTTTGTCCAGCTCAGCACCGGCATCAATGGCCATTTTTTCCAGTTGACTACGGTGATCGAAAGCCAGAATATTCAGTTCACCCCAGCTGTGGTCGCGGGTGGTAACGCGATGTAAATGCTGTAAGCCTTTATCCAGATCAGGACGCGGAACAGACTCCGCACGACTCAGATAATCATCCAGTTCTTCTTTACTTGGCATTGCCGGAGCGCAGCCATGACGAGAAACAACCAGAGCGCCACAAGCATTGCCATAGGCACAGCTTTGTTGCCAACTTTCGCCGTTGAGGTATCCACGTAACAGGCCTGACATAAATGCATCGCCTGCACCCAGTACGTTCATTACCTGAACCCTAACACCTTTGAAAACCTCTGCATCATCGAGGCTGTCAGGGATGTCACCGTCAAAGACAGCGCATCCGAGCGGTCCAAGTTTGCAGACCAATGTGCCGTGGGTAATTTCACGCACTTTCTTTAATGCAGTGATAGTGTCTTCAGAGCCGCCGGCTATATGGAATTCCTCTTCAGTACCGACGATTAAATCAAAATGACCCAGTACATCCTGTAGTTCCTGAGTGACCTGCTCTGAAGCGATAAAGCGTGTTTCGCCATCACCAGGATTAGTCAGCCCCCACAGGACCGGACGATAATCAATATCAAGCGCACGTTTCAATCCATGCTTGCCAGCATACTCGAGAGCCTTAAGAACTGCGGCACGTGTCTGATGATTTGACAGGTGGGTACCGGTAATTGCCAGTGCTCTTGATGATGCAATGTAATCTTCTTTTACATCATCCGGCGTGATAGCCATATCAGCACAGTTGTCACGATAGAATATAAGAGGGAATGTGTCTTCATCTTTCAGACCAAGAATAACCAGTGCGGTCAGGCGTTCCGGGTCTGTGATCAGGTTGCTGGTATCTACACCTACCCGGTCTAACTCTTCACGCAGGAATCGTCCCATGTGTTCATTACCAACTCGCGCCAGCATTGAAGATTTGAGTCCCATACGAGCAGTGCCGTACGCCACGTTCCCAGATGAGCCACCCAGATATTTGGCAAATGTAGCTTCATCTTCGAGGCGCGCGCCGATTTGCTGACCATACAGGTCGACCGCTACGCGTCCCATGCAAATTAGATCCAGTGTTTTAGTTGTAGTACTCATTATTTTTCCTCTTTAAACACGCTGGTCCGCAAGGTTTCGTTCAACGTGCCAAACAGGCTTTTCACGTTGACTTGTTCATTTTGCGCTAAGCTTAATGAAACGAAATAAATATTTCAACATTAATTTAACGAAATTTTCATTCCGTTTTAATTCGGGCTATCCGAAGCAGGTTTAATCTTTTTAAAACAGCAACTTAGAATCCCGCTCCATACTGAAATATTTATTTCGTAATGCATTTCATAGAGTGATTACTGACCTTTCCACCACATCCGATATAAGTTGTGTTTAACATTCAGCGCACGAGTGTGAAACTCTGTCAGAGCCAACGACTCATCAGCCATCATGTCATCGCATAAAGTGGTAATTTCAGTTAACAAGTCACGCTCTTGCTGACTCTGAATATGTGATTCAACCCAGCCGACAAAGGCTATTCTGCGTCCGGCGGTAACAGGTAACACTTCGTGCATCACGCCTGATGGGTAAAAAAGCAATGTGCCTTTCGGCTCTTTGAGCCGCATTTCTTCACCGCTGGGATAGGTCAACCGCAACTCCCCACCGACGTAACTATCAGGTTCGGTAAGAAACAGAGTCATGGAATAATCAGTACGCACCTGACGCCGGTTATCACCCAGGAAGGCTGAGTCTGCATGAGGCCCGTAAAACCCGCCGTCGCAGTACAAATTAAACCTGGGATTGACCATGCTTTTGGGGAACATACGTGTGCGTATGTGACTACTACCCATAATGGCGTCGTTGATCTGTTTAATCAGCTCATCTGCTGGCGCGGTTTGCGGGCTCATTTGATAGGCAATTTCCTTATTACCTTTTACCCTCTCGCGATAGAGCTTGCCCGGCGCCAGTCCATCGGCCCAGTTCAGCCTGTCCAGCGTGGCGACTATCTCATCACACTGAGCAGCAGATAGCAGCGGTAGCCGGGAAATCACCCCCGGCTCTCCACTTCAGGTTGTTGGCTGTAATATTCTGTCTCATCTGTTTCTGCAGACTCTTTCTTGGTAAACCAATAAGTACCTGAAATAAAATACAGAATTGTTGGTAGCACCAGCCATTGCTGAAATTGTTCGAGCGCGTCAGGGCCTGCAGCGTAGACCCACACAGCCAGTGCGCCACAGGAGATCAATGAACCAATTGCAACAACCTTTGCCAGCGTAACAAGCGGATTTTTTGCCAAATCTTTATCGGTGGCTTTCTCGATTTGTTCACTGTGGCTAAAGAAAGCCTTTTCCTCAGCAACCCGGGCTTCGTATGCCGCTTTTTCTTGTGCCGCCTCGGCGGTAAAGTCCTCTTTAGCACCGGCTATTGCTGCCATCACCATATAGCCAACCGTAGCAACCAACCAGGTCGGTAATAACAAGAAGAATAAATGCACGTCAGCCAATGTATTTAATACAAAAGCGAACACCAGAGATCCTAGCCAGGCTGCCAGTGCCGGCACGTTGATGTTGTTGCCTTTGTAGCTGTTCCAGTAGGGCGTCATTCCCACTTTATTTAACAGCCAGTGCTCAGCAAACAGGATGGCACCAATCGGCGCAATCGCCAGCCCCATAATGCCCAGGAAATCGAGCATTTGCGCAAAAGCAAAAGGAAAGCAGGCAATAATGGTGGTAAATACACCGACCACAATGGTCACTTTAATGCGGTCCCATTTGGGGTTTATCGATTGAAATGCCAGTCCCGCCCGATAAATTGTTGGGTTAGAAGTTGTCCAGCCTGCAATAATAACAGCCAGAATACCTGCCCAGCCCAGCGCCTGATAAGCCACTTCTCCGGCATCCAGCTGCGTTACCGTGGTGTTCAGTATCATAGCCGCAGCCGCGCCCATAATTCCGGCACAGATCCAGGCCATATAGTGACCAATAAACATACCCAGTGCTGAGAACAATCCATAAGAAGATTTCTTGGCAAAGCGCAGTATAGTCATGTCAGACATGGCGCCATGCATGGGTAAATTGCATACCCAGGCAAATGCCGCAACGTGCCAGATACCGATCCCATTGTCCTGTTCTTGCCAGATGAAACGATCACCCACACTGAAGAAGTCTGCTAAGCTTTTAATCGAAGTCACTCCATCAGTTGCTGCAATCAGTATTGGTAGCGCAGCGATGCCTCCTATAAGGAACATTAATATCATCCATGGCGCACAAACCGCTGCAAACTGAGCAACTTTTTTAAATCCGTTGATTGCAACATAACTGATGACAATACCTACACAAATCGCAACAAAAACGAAACTAATACTATTAGGATACCAAGTCACTTGTGGAGGGATTCCAAATGGGATACGCACTGCAGATGCCGATACTGTTATCATGGCACCAGCAATAATGACAAATAGAATGCCATTTATGACACTGTAAAGTTTAACGACCCCGGGGCCGGCGACCTTTTCTAAGTAAGCGTACAATGTTAAGCGTGTTCTCACAGCTATTGGTGCAGTAATAAAGGCCCAGGTCAGTACAGCCAGAAGATTACCGACCAGCAGACCCACAATTACGTCATAGGTTGAAACACCCAAAGAAACAAATAACGCACCAATGACAAACTCGGTCCCGGCAACATGCTCACCAGCATAACTGGCAGCAAAATGTCTGGCTGGTTCTAATTTATTTGCCGCGACCGGCTGGTTTTCAAATTCTTGCACTTCGCTCACAACGGCGTTCTCCACAGAAATTAGTTCGATGAGTTGTTTAATAAGATTTGTTTTGCAGCGCCTTTCTTCAGCTGGAATTTACAAGCGATTAATGCTTTCATTAACGACTTGTTTTCCGTCAACCTACATGCAAAAGCCTACAGCTCACCGCACAAAACACACTTTTAAATTTAAAGTGACAAATATTTAACATAGCCAAAATAAAACAACTCAAAACAAATTACAACGAAATTTATATTTCATTTGGCGAATTAAGCTTACTTTGCCGATCATCAACCCATAAGATGCACAATAAACAGCCATAATCGGTATGAATAATGTGCATAATGGCGATTTATCCACCCAGGAAATGACAAGAGCGTACAAATTTGTAAACTTATTATGAAATATTTATTTCTTTTTTATTGACTGATGGAATAATATTTTGTAAAAATTATGTCAACAGATGACAACCCTACTAACAAAGTCGTCTATTTGAGAAATGCAGTTAACATATAATTTACAAAACCATCTGGAGAAACCCTATGTTCGTTTGTTACAGAAAGACACTCTTAGCCTGCTGTATTACCAGTGCTTTAAGTTCTGTACCTGCACTTGCAATTGCTCAGGAAAACCAAGCAGCTGAAGCCACAGGCCAGGATGCAGAAATTATTGAAGTTCGTGGAATTCGCCGTAGTCTTAGCGCTGCCCAGGATATAAAACGCTCAGCACCTGGTGTGGTTGATGCCATTTCGGCCGAAGACTTAGGTAAATTTCCAGACACTAACATCGCCGAGTCGTTGCAGCGTATTCCAGGTATCGCCATCGACCGTAATGGTGGTGAGGGTCAATTTGTAACAGTGCGCGGTTTTGGACCCAGCTTTAATACCGTATTAGTCAACGGACGTCGTATCGTTTCTGAGACTGGTGGACGTGAATTCAGCTTTGACTTATATCCAGCCGAGCTAATCTCTGGCGCAGATATTTATAAGTCAGGTGTGGCCTCCCTACAAGAAGGCGGCATTGGTGCGACGATTAATCTGAAAACAGCGCGCCCTTTCTCGCTGGCCGACGATACCATGCTGGTTACAGCTCAGGGCCTCTATGATGAGAATAGTGGTGAAACAACACCTCAGCTGTTTGGCCTTTATTCCACCAGCTTTAACGACGGCGCAACCGGTATTCTATTATCAGCCTCGTATCAAAATCGTAAGTCGCAGGAAGATTTCACTAATACCAACGGGTGGCTGCCGACCAATGTTGATTCAATCAACTTCGCTGACGGCGTCAATGCAAACCCGGGTAATGTGTCGACAGCATTCATCCCGCGTGAAACCCAAACTGGCCGTCGGAGTCAGGAGCGTGAGCGTCTCAACATTCAGGGCGTATTACAGCATTACCTGACCGATGACATCCTGATGACAGTGGATGGTTTCTATAACGATTACGAAGTATCTTCCTCGGCGACTATGCTGGGATCATGGTTTGGTACGCCAGCAGCGACTTCGAATGTTATTCTGAATGAAAATGGCACGGTACTGGAACAAGATATCTCTTCGGAAGTAGGTATCCTTAACCGACTGGAAGGCCGACCTACCAAAACGATGGCACTGGGAGCGAACTTCAAGTGGACCGTTAACGATGAACTGACGACGGTATTTGACTTTGGTTACTCTTCTTCCGAAGCAAAACAGGGCAAAGGGAATGGTCAGGCTGTAATGGGTTTCACTGACGATCCGAATGATCCCTCTGATGATTTCCAATTTGACAATTACGGCTCAGAAGCCGAAATCATTTACCCGCAAGCTATCATTGATCGACTGCTGGATAAAGACAGCTACCGCTCTCACGTAGCGCAATATGGTGATCAGGCGGGTGATGGCACTGGCGGAAACTCAGTAGAAGGCAGCATTTACCAATTCGCAGTTGATAGCACCTATGAACCCTACGATGGGGGCATGCTTAGCAAAATTAAGTTTGGCGTAAACTATTCTAAAGAAGAAAAGACTGTAGACATCATTCGTCCAAGTTTTGACGTATTCTGTCAGTACTGTTTCTTTATCACTGATGTACCAAATGAGTTGCTGCTGGACTTTGACACCTCCGGATTACTTAGCGGTGTATCTCCGAATACCTTCCGCGACCTGTATACCTTTAATCTGAATGACTACATTGGCTGGCAAACATCAGCTGAAGGTTTTGCTGCGCGTGATGCTTACTATGGTTATGAAGCCGGCACTTCCGAAGCGTTTTACAACGCCCAGCCTGGTGGGTTCCTGGGCACAAAACAACCAGACAGTTATGAAGTATCTGAAACAATCATGGCGGCTTATGCTGACATGTTGTTTGAGGGTGAATTCAGTAATATGCCCTGGAAGTTAAATACTGGTGCACGCCTGGTATACACCAAAGATGAAGCCGTTGGCTCTCAGCAATTGTTGGTTGGTTTGAATCAAACCACAGCGACTCAGTACAACCCAGCATTTGACACAGCAGGCTCTGGCTTCCAGTCCGAAACCAACGACTACCTGAAAATTCTGCCTAACCTCAGCTTCACACTGAACCCGACAGAAGATTTTGTTGTACGTCTGGCCGTGTCTGAAACCATGACACGCCCTGAGCTTAAAGATCTGGCACCTCGTTTTTCATACCTGGATTTGCGTCCAGGCTCACTTAACGCGGTGGCAGGGAATGTAAATCTGAAACCTTATACATCAATTAACCTGGATGCTTCCTTTGAATATTACTGGGGCGACATTAACTATGTGAGTTTGGCAATCTTCCAGAAAGAGGTGCAAAATTTCATCGTCACCGACAACGAAGTTGTCACTGTTTCTGGTGTTGATATTCAGGATCCACTGTTATCTGATGAACCAGCTATTGATATTGATGCAGGTACTATCGACTTTAATGTTCAACGCCCTCTGAACAGCGAAACTGCCGATGTGACTGGATACGAAATCGCCGCACAGTATGCTTTTGATGACGGCGCCCTGGAAGGTTTAGGTTTCTCTGCAAACGCAACTTTCTTAGATTCTAATGCATCTATCGCATCAAACAGTAACGTAAGCACGCTGTTCGCTATCCCCGGTCTAGGTGACTCCATGAACGCCACCATTTTCTACGAGATGGATTCATTCGAGGCTCGAATTTCATGGAGCAACCGGGATGAGTTCCTGGAGTCTCTGATTAACCCCAAAGCCGGCGTTGAACCTGTCTTTACCGAAGAGTTCTCACAGGTTGACTTCCAGCTGACCTATCGCTTTACCGAGGACTTCTCAGTATTCGTTCAGGGCGTTAACATCACTGACGAAGCGATTCGCAAACACGGTCGTTACGATGAACAATTTATTCTTTATCGCAACACTGGTCCGCGCTATAGCGTTGGATTCCGTGGACAGTTTTAAACTTAATAGTTAACTAAACCCATAGGCGGATTACTATCCGCCTATTTTTCCCATAATGAAATAAATATTTCACTCCGCTCAACCCTACAGTTCTGAGGTGTTTATGAAATTATCCTGTTGTACTGACAGCCTTGGGCATTTAGCTTTTGAAGATATGCTCGATTATTTATCGGCAAGAGGTGTGAAAGCCGTTGAGATGACAACGGGTGGCTGGTCGCCAGCACCACATGTACGAATGGACGAATTACTGGCTGATGCCTCTGCAAGAGAGCGTTTTCTTACCGCACTCAGTTCCCGCGGTATGGAAATCGCAGCACTAAATTGTTCTGGCAACCCGTTGGACCCCAGTGAAATGGGTCAGGAACATAAGGCGGTTTCTTTTAAAACCATGGAACTAGCCGGCCTGCTGGGCGTAAAGAAAATAGTTATGATGAGCGGCCTGCCTCCCGCGTCACCGGAAGATACTGTACCCAATTGGATCACCTATACGGTAAGTTGGCCCCCGATCCTTAAGGAACGTTTGGAGTACCAATGGAACGATGTAGCGATCCCTTACTGGAAGGAACTAGTGGCACACGCAGAACAACATGGTGTCGAAAAAATCGCACTGGAGAATTTTAGTTCTATGTTGGTGTATAATCCGGAAACTTTGTTCCGTTTACGGGATGCGGTTGGCCCCATGGTAGGCCTGAACCTGGACCCCAGCCATATGATTTGGATGGGCATGGATCCTATCCATGTTGCACGGGCTCTTGGCGATGCCATTCACCACGTTCACGGCAAAGATGTGCGTCTGGAGCGTGGCCTGGTGGAGGTAAACGGGCTATTAGAAACCAAGGTGGTAGAAGATACAGCGAACCGCACATGGAACTATGTAGCCGTTGGTTGTGGCCGCGATTTACAATGGTGGAAAGAGTTCTTTTCGGTAGTCAGAATGACCGGTTATAACGGCTTTGTCTCGCTTGAGATGGAAGACCTGACCATGTCAGTTGAAGCAGGACTGGAAACTTCCATTAATGCGTTACAACAATCCATAAGCCAATAGCATTTTTACATCGAGTCATTTAGAGTAAGCGGATGAGCGCAATTATCGATTCTGAGGAAGATAAAGGTTTGAATTGGGGTGAGTTACAGGAACTAATTAAGTCACGTTACCCACAAATGAGTAAACGTCTTAAACAGGTTGCTAAGTTTGTATTGGAGAATCCCAATCTGGTAGCGTTTGAAACTATAGCCGTCATTTCAGAAAAGATGGATGTGCCGCCGTCTACTTTGATCCGCTTTGCGACAGCTCTGGAACTTAATGGCTTTAATGAAATTAAACAAATCATTAAAGAGGATAAGCTACAGCACACCAGTAACTACAGCAATCGGATCCAGTTAATGCGGGGCCAGCAGGACTGGCGTAGTGACGAATTAATGCCAAGGTTTGCCAAGGCTAATCGTGATGCGTTACGTCATCTGGAAGACAGCATCAACAGGGATGATATTCAAACAGCGATTGAGTTGATGAGTAAAGCTCGTCATATCTTTTTGCTGGGTAATGGCCGCGCGCATACAATTTCAACGTATTTGCATTACGCGCTGAACCATATCGATAAGAAAGTGTTCCTGATTAACGGCACCGGTGGCATGTTCCAGGAACAAATGTCGAATGTAGAACGCGGTGATTTGTTATTTGCCATCAGCTACAGCCCCTACTCATCCAATACCTGTGAACTCGCAGCACAGGCAGCTAACCGGGGCGTAACCGTATTATCCATTACAGATAGTCCGATATCGCCCCTGGCCAATACCAGTCAGCATTCTTTTATTGTCCAGGAAGCCCGGGTAGATGCCTTCCGTTCGTTATCTGCTTCATTATTATTGTCTCAGGTGCTTGCGATTGGACTTGCCGACCATAATGCGGTTGAACCAATCTGAATACCCAACAAAAAGAACTTCTATAAAAAACCCCGCATCAGCGG
>NZ_BAAJLP010000026.1:0-86546 GCF_057547795.1 Alteromonas sp. 4NH20-0104
TAAATGTTGGGCCGGGATGACGATAAATGTTGGGCCGGGATGGCGTTACATGTAGGGGCTGGATGACGGTAAAATTCAACCGGGATGACAGTAAATGTGGGCTGGGATTACTTACCCTCGTTATTTCAGCAGTGACGAGACGGATACCGACACGTTTACGGCCCCTTTGTGTATTTCGTCCATAACGTGCTGCACCTGGGTGATCTGTTCATTGGTTTCATCCACATTGAGGCGGACATTCTTCATTTGCTCAGACGCATTGCCCGACAGCTGTTTGTTCTCACTGACCACTGACTCGATTTCTACGGTAGACTCGCTGGTGCGACTGGCCAGTTGACGGACTTCATCGGCGACTACCGCGAACCCTCGCCCCTGATCGCCGGCCCGTGCTGCCTCAATGGCGGCATTGAGGGCAAGCAGATTGGTTTGCTCCGCAATAGAACGAATAGTTGAAACGATGGCCCCAATACTCGTTGACTGCTCAATAAGCTTTGCCATAAGTTCATTAGCGGTGTTTACCTGACTGCGGGCCGAGTCTGATGCCACCACCGATTTTTTCAGCATCTCATTGCCCTGTTCGGCTATCTGAGCAGTTTCTTCTGCCGTTGAAAATGCCAGTTCCGCTGCTTTGGTAATTAACTGTTTCTCTTCTACCTGTGCGGTTACATCGGCAGCAAATTTGATGACTTTGATCACCTTGCCGTCGGGGCCTAATATCGGGTTATAAGTTGCTTCCAGCCAGATGGGGGAGCCATTAGCGGTACGGCGCTCGAACAAGCCGGTCTGGTGTTCACCGTTGCCTAATCTTTTCCAGAAGTCTTTATGGCTATCCAGAAATTCCTGGGTACAAAACATAGAGTGGTGTTTACCCTTAACTTGCTCCAGTGAATACCCCATGGCGGCGAGGAAATTACGATTGGCTTTACGAACCTCTCCGCTTGGAGTGAATTCAATCACGGCGGTTGATTGGTCCAGGGAGTCGTTAACGGCCTTTAACGACATCATCTCATCCATTCTGGCGGTAACGTCGCAGGCAATCTTGAGTATCGAAGTTACCCGGTTGGTGGTATCGACAACCGGAATATAGGTGGCTTCCAGCCAGATGGATTCGCCATCGGCTTTGAGGCGCTCAAATGTACCTGTCTGGGGAATGCCGTCTCTAAGCTGTTGCCAAAATTTGTCGTAATCCTGGCCCTTTACGCTACTGGCAGTGCAGAACATACGGTGGTGCTGGCCCTGAATTTGCTGTAATGGATACCCCATTGCCTGACAAAATAACTCGTTGGCGTCGATAACTTCACCGTTTGGGGTGAATTGAATAGTTGCAACCGCGTTCCTTATTGATTGGATAAGGGAGTGGCCGGTATCGGCCTGCGCTTTTATCTTGCCAAGTTCAGCTTTATGCCGGGTAAGTGAAATAATCATCAATCAGCCTCATTACAAATTTATCAGGACGATGTATTTCTGCTTTAGCTTGCGGTTGAGATACATCTACAAAGCCTGTTATAACTGACCGGTGTTAGCGTTCAGCCATATTAGGGTGATACTGCAATAAGTATAGACGGAATCTCGAAATGTTTATTAAATGTTAATAAATAATAAATGTAGAAACCTGTCAGCAAAAGGGCGCCGACAGGTTTTGAATTAGTGGGTCAGGCTGATGACTAAAGCTGGGCTTTAGTGGCCGTAGCAAAGGCGACGTGTAATTTATGATAGGCCGCTTCGTTGATGAAGTGCGGGTAAATGGTTTCGCCTTGCCAGGCTTGTGGCTCGCCGTCGAAAGACAAAAATACGGGATCGCCTGTTGTAACCGGGGCAAAGTCATTGTCTTGCAGCGCCGGGTGGATCATGGCCTGCCGTTCACCGTCTTCATTTAACGGGAACGTGATGTTTTCAATAAAACGAAATACCTCACAAGGCGGTAATTCAGGCACAGATTGGCTGTTGTACACTTTAACAAAGTCAAGAATGGCCAGGGCCATTCGCTCGGTCAGGTCGTATACATCGGCGCGCAACACGCCCTGAGGCTGAGCGCCAACTTCAATCATGATGCCACGTTTTCCGATACTGCAAAGGTAAGCATGTTCTGCCGGCGGCTTCTCATCTTCCACCAGGATATTGGCTTCTGGCATTTGCTGCTTCACATAGCGTGCTAACTGCGTGTGAAACGCGTCGGCTTCAAGAATAATCAGGGTTGCCCCCATAGCGCTGGTGGTATTGTGAATATCAACCAGTAAGTCGATGTCAGATCCGCCTTTGGGCCCCCATTGCTGATTTAACGCATGGGCTAGCCGGGCTTCCTGACACTGTGGCTGGCTGGCCAATAGCGCTGGGGTGAACTGACGGTTAAGATCTTCCTCAAGAAAACGGACATTGGCATCAATGGCTGCCTGATTCGACAAATGGCAGTCAATGTTCAGGCTCTGGTAAGCAGCAGGCACACCGAATCGCTGCCAGTTTCTCACCAATTGAATGCCACTGGTTTCATTGCCGTGGGTACCGCCCACAAAAGTAATATTTGCTATCATCGAAGTCTCTAATGCTTAAAAAAGTCGCTGTGTTGTTCACTCAGCATGGCTTCAATATCTTCAGGATCCAGATTATGGATTTCTGCTTCCTGGGCCGGGCTGGAAATGACTTTTTCTTCGTCAGCCCATTCACCTAAATCAATCAACTGGCATTTTTTGCTACAAAACGGGCGGAATTCACTGTCTGATGACCATTCCACCGCTTGCTGACAGGTTGGACATTTTACTTTCACAATTAACACGCTGCTAAGTCAAATTGAACGGGTTTCTCGACCGCACCGGTGCGGCCTTCGGGTGGGGTATAGTACATAAAGCGGATAGCATAGCGATACTTATTTCCGCTCAGTGTTGGATAAAATTCTTCGTTAGTCTGGCATCGGATCCGGATAAGTTCGTTGCGATCATCGGCCACGCCCTGATAAAAACCATTGGCGGCTTCGATTACGCTGAACGCTGTTCGTTCACGCAGGAAAGACAGGGCAATGCTGATGGCTTCCTCAGTAAGCGCGAAGCACATGATCCACTGTTTTATGTCTTCCTGACGCTGCGCAATCGGGCGGTGGCACCAGTAATGTAAATTGGGTAAGTCGAAACTGCAGGTGCCGCCAGGAATCGCAAAGCGCTGGCGGATACTGGCCAGAAATTTATCATCACGCAGCACGGCACTGATCTTCTTACTAACCTTGAGCTTATCGCGTACATTAATAATGGTTTTAAGCGTTTGTTGCAGGGCTTCGTTATCAATATTCGGCAATTGCGACCAGTGCACCAGATTTTTCTCGTGAGCATCAAGGTCTTTAATGATGTCGGTACGAATGTCGATACGTTCAAACAAGTCCAATAGCGTAAATAGCTGTTCAAAGAAATACAGCGATAAACCATTATCAAGGCCTGAGGCACCCAGTTTTAGCTGCCCCATTAACTGTTCGATACGCAGATAGTTACGAACCTTTTCTTTCAGCGGGAATTCGTAGACTGTAGTGTTCGACATTCGTTTCCTCGTCAATTATTCGCATTAGCGTACCAGTCTGGCCTGTATTTTACCAATGCATTCGCCAGTGAAGGCGGTTATCTGGTCTCACCTACAGGAAGGAATTACATGACCGCTGCGCACATTTTACTTACAACTACCTATGCTCAGCAGATAGGAAATTAATAATACCTTAAAATCATAGGGTTAGCTTTATTTTCTAACCTGGAACAGCAGTTGCAACACTCTGGTGGCAGTACAATTAATTTTAAGGAGTGAATTATGGCTACATCAAAATCTACCGCAAATGGTGCAGATACTACAGGTCATCCTATGACTGATAAACTGCAAACATCACTGCATGAATCGCTGGATACGATTGCAGAAAAAGCGGCTTCTGCGGAACAAAGCTTGCGAGAGTCGGCTTCAGAATCTGCGGATAATCTGGCTGCTCGTCGTCGTTTAATGAAACAGAAGTGGTTGGGCTCATCAGTACGCAACTACGCTGTTGAAAATCCGGTAGCCGCAGCGGGTATTACATTCGCAGCCGGTATGCTGGTGGCCTCTTTGCTGAAAAAAAGCAAATAAACAGAGGTGATGGATGAGCACGTCATCTGTTAACGATACCGCAGCGCCCCGTCCGGACAGTGATTTGCCCGACGGGGCGTCGCCCCATCAGGAGCAAGCTGCTCAACCGCCCCCGCAGCCAGATATAACGCTGGACGAGGTAATCGGTGCGGTATCCGATCTCATTGAAGCTAAAAAATTACAATTTAGCGCCCAATGGGAAATGGTCGGAGCCGAGGCAAAATTGCTACGTCAATCTGTATTGGTTACGGCGCTCGCCACGTTGGCGACTTTCGCGTTTGGGTGTGTCTGCTGGTTGATCATTAATGCGGCCTCGGCGGTGTTGCTGGCAAAAGCCGGGTTACATGCTGCTTTGGTAGCCGGAATTCTGCTGTTGCTCAATGGGCTGTTAATGTTTATTGCCTGGCGAGTGGCCAAAGATGCCTTTAAACACATTTCTATTAACCCTTTGGTTGCTGCCGTGAAAGGTGAGCCCGAGGAACCCAACGCTAAAACACCGCAAGGCAAGCAGGGGAGTTAGCATGACCAATTTGTTTTTAAAACGCGCTATCGCGGAGCGCGACCAACGCGTTCATGAGTACCAGGAAATAAAACTGCTGGGTCAATATTGTCAGGAAGATGCCATCGCGGCCTCTAAACAGCTGCTGGCTACACCGCTGGGATTGCTAGGGAGCTTTTCTGCCGGTGCCTTCAAAGGCTGGCATAGTGACGACCCACACAAGGCACACCGACGCCGAAAAGCGTTGTGGCGTTTTGCCAGAATGTGGATGCAGCAGGCAATGCTCTAATCAGCGCCAGTCCGGGCCATTCGCAAATATTGTTGGTGCAACTGCTTTACCTGCGAAATAGTACTGGCCTTATCTTTACTGTTATCGATTACGTCATCCGCCTCGGCGAGCCGTGTTTCTCTGCTAACCTGCGCCGCCATAATGCCTTTTATTGCCGCCTCGCTGCTGCCATCCCGACTCAGTGCCCGGGTGAGCTGAACAGACTCAGGACAGTCTACCACCGCAATGCGGTCGACCATTTTTTGCATGCCGTTCTCAATCAACAGTGGCACCGCCAGCACGCCATATTCTGACTGAATGTTGCTGACAGCCTCGGCCATCGCCTGGCGGATCCGTGGGTGTAAGCACTGGTTAAGCCATTTTTTCTGTGCTTCGTTAGTGAATACTAACTCTCTTAAAGCGGCACGGTTCAGCTCGCCTTGCGGGGTAATGATCGTGTTTCCAAAATGAGCGGTGATGGCACTCAGCCCTTCGGAGCCCGGGGCTACTACTTCTCTGGCGACGATATCCGCGTCAACTATCTCAACGCCTAAACTGGCAAAGGTATCGGTTACCAGGGTTTTGCCTGAGCCTATGCCGCCGGTAATACCTACCAGATAACAACGATTATCCGACACGCTAGTAACCCAGTGCCCAGCTTAGATAGGCGGTTTTGATGGGTTCCTGATACAGCAGAGTTAGCCAGCCGGCTATGGCCAGGTAGGGTCCGAATGGAATGGCTAATTCTTTACCTTGTTTTTGCCGGATCATAATGATGATACCGAACACCGCGCCAACAAAGGAAGACAGCAAGATAATAATCAATAAGCCCTGCCAGCCGGTAAAGGCCCCCAGTGCTGCCAGTAATTTAAAGTCGCCATAGCCCATGCCTTCTTTACCGGTAAGCAGCTTAAATGCCCAGTAAATACTCCATAAACTCAGGTAACCGATAGTGGCACCTAAAATGGCGTCGGCAGGTGACACAAAAATTGAATTCAGGCTGGCTAACAGACCAATCCATAATAAGGGCAGGGTGAGTTGGTCGGGCAGGATCATTTTATCTATATCGATAAACGTCATGGCAACCAGTAACCAGGTTAATACAATGGCAATGAGAGCCTGAGAGGAGGGCCCGTAGTGCAGCGCTGCCCATAACGAGAGTAGTCCGGTCAGCAGTTCTACCGCCGGATAGCGAAATGAGATACCGGTTTTACAACCACTGCATTTACCCCCTAAAACCAAATAGCTGAGTACCGGAATGTTTTCCCAGGCACGAATACGGTGGCCACATTTGGGGCAGGTACTGTCGGGTTTAACTAAATCGAAGCGCTCAGTTTCAGTAGCAGGCTCATCGGGGTTGAAATAACTTTGATATTCCCGCTTCCAGTCACGCTCCATCATAATTGGCAGGCGATAGATAACCACATTTAAAAAGCTGCCCACCATCAGGCTGATAATGGCCGCCAGGGCATAAAAGAACCAGGGTGAGTGTAAACTGAGCTCAATGACAGATTGCATGCAGGGCGTAACCTATTATCAGAAAATGCAATTAAGAATAACAGCTTAGCTGACGTTAAACTACCATACCCATTTGGAAAATTGGCAGGTACATGGCAACAATCAGGCCGCCGATGACAACCCCGAGTACGGCCATAATCATGGGTTCCAGCAAGCTGGTTAAACCGTCGACCATGTCATCCACTTCGCCTTCGTAGATGGTGGCGATTTTGCTGAGCATTTCATCCACTGCGCCTGACTCCTCACCAATGGCGATCATTTGCGTCACCATATCCGGGAAAACGTTAGTACTGCGCATAGCCGCGTTCATCTGAATACCGCCTGCTACTTCCTTGCGGATAAATAAAATCGCGTCGCGATATACCGCGTTACCCGATGCCCCTGCGGCTGACTCTAAAGCGCCGATTAAGGGAACACCGGCAGCAAAGGTGGTGGCAAGCGTTCTTGTAAACCGAGCAATAGCGGCTTTACGCAAAATTTCGCCAATGACAGGGATTTTAAGGAGCTTAGCATCGAGGCTGTCACGGAAGTCTTTCGATTTGTGGTGATAAACCTTAAACAAATAGATAAAAACGCCCATTCCAGCCAGCAGAAAGACCCCGTAATCCTGCACGAATCGAGAGATCCCAAGTACAAACATGGTAAATGCCGGCAGCGCGGCCCCAAAACTGGAAAATATTTCTTCAAACTGCGGTACTACAAAGATCAACAATACTGCCGTTACAATAAAGGCCACTACCAATACCGCGATGGGATAAAACATGGCTTTTTTAATTTTGGATTTTAGTGCCTCGGCTTTTTCTTTGTAAACCGCTACACGGTCGAAGATAGTTTCCAGCGCTCCGGACTGTTCGCCGGTTTCAACTAAATCGCAATATAAATCGTCAAAGTGCTTTGGATGTTTACGCAAGGCATTAGAAAGAGGCGTACCGGCTTTTACATCGTCGCCAATCTGAATAAGTACTTTTCGCATAGAGGCTTTTGAGTGCCCGGCCCCCAACATGTCTATTGTTTGTATGAGGGTGACACCCGCTGCCAGCATGGTCGCTATTTGACGAGTAATAACCGAAATATCGGCAGGTGTGATTTTGTCGCCGCCGCGACCAAAAAGCGGTTTGGATAATTTTCTTACTTTTGTCGCCGATATCCCGCGGCGACGAAGCAGGTTTTTGGCTTCCTGAACAGACTTGGCACTGGTTTCACCTTTAATGGTTTGACCTTTAGCATTCTTGCCTTGCCAGGTATAGGTGGTTAACGCTTCTTGTTTGGCCATCGTTTTTCTCACTGTTCAGAAAGCAAAAAGCCCAGTGAAAACTGGGCTTTGAAGAAAATTCTTAATTAGCAGATTGACGCTGCGCCACAAGTACCTGATTCTGCCCAGGTGATTTGGCCGTTTGCAAAAGTACCTGTCAGAATGTAAGTCTCACCGGCTAAGCCACCACCAGTTACCGCAGTTGCAGTGATGGTACCAGCCGCTTCATCCCATACCAGAGAGTCAACGTTACCATATTGGTTGCTGTTTGTAGCGTTAATTGCTATTGGAACGCCGTTGCTGCCGTGTGCACAAGAGGCCAGAGCGCCTTCAGTTTGAGCACAGATTTCAATCGAAGTTTTCAGAGACTGAGTGGCACCTACCACTTCTGAGAATTTCGCTTTATTGGTGTAAGTCTGGTAAGCAGGTAATGCTACCGCTGCCAGAATACCGATGATGGCAACAACGATCATCAGTTCGATTAAGGTAAAGCCTTTGTTGTTCAGTTTGATATTTTTCATGGTCACATTCTCCGGGTCGCAAAACAATAAAATGTCAGCATTTAATAAAGTTAAGGTTGATACCTGAGGCGTCGTCACTTACGTCCCCGGTACTTGATTCTCAGTATAGAACCATCTAAGCATCTGACAAGTATTAGGAATTATACTCTAGTGTTGGAAACTGCTACCTATTTGTACAATCCGGCATACGTAAAGATGCGGAGCCAGGAAATTCAGGCAGTTAGCCGCTACTACAAGTTTATGCGTAGTGACAGATCAACCGCTTTGACATGCTTGGTAAGCGCTCCTGAAGAGATATAATCCACGCCTAATAAGGCCAGTGAAGATAATCTTTCAGCAGTAATATTACCCGACACCTCCAGTTTACACCGTTTTTGCGTGAGGCTAACTGCGCGTTGGATCTGTTCGTTAGTAAAATTGTCCAGCATCACTATATCGGCACCGGCATCAATTGCCTGTTGCAATTCCTCAAGACTTTCTACTTCCACTTCAACCGGTTTACCGGGCGCTTGTGCTTTCGCCGTGCTAATGGCCAGGGCAATCCCCCCACAGGCCATAATATGATTTTCCTTAATAAGGAATGCATCAAACAGCCCAATGCGGTGATTTTTACCGCCGCCACAGGCTACGGCATATTTTTGTGCCAGGCGCAGGCCTGGAATAGTTTTACGAGTGTCGAGAATGCGGGTGTCCGACTCGGCCAGCAGACTGGCATAAAAGGCGGTTTCGGTAGCGGTGCCCGAGAGTAACTGCAAAAAGTTAAGGGCGGTACGCTCAGCCGTTAACAGCGCTCTGGCCGACCCTTTGAGTGAAACCAAAACAGCGTCTGCCGCTATTTTATCACCGTCTTGTACCTGCCAGCTTTGTTCAATGCTGCTATCCACCAGGCTAAAGGCCAGTTGCGCCCAGGCAACTCCGCAAACCACACAGTCTTCACGGGTAATAATGGTAGCTGTTGCCTGATGAGCGGCAGGGATCAGATTGGCGGTGACGTCGGCACTGGCGTCTGGCGTGCCGCCGAGGTCTTCGGCTAGCGCCTGAATAACCTGGTCTTTAATGCTTTGTTGCGATGGCAATGATTGTTGACTCACGGTAATACTTCTTTTTATAGGGTACGGAGAATGAGGGTTTCCCCTCGTTGGGTGAATTCTAACTGTTTTAGGGCGCTCATACCCAGCAAAATCTGCTCGCTTTGCATGCCTGGGTTAATATTTGCCTCTACGTTTTGCAGTGCGATACCGCCTATGGTTAACGTGGCAATTTCGGTGAGCGTTATCTTAACTCTGCCATTTGCGGTAGAAGCCATGCCGCTTCGCCCCCTGGGCAGGTTAAATTCGTCGGCTAAATGCGCCGGAATGGAAACACTGGTGGCCCCGGTATCAATAAGAAAAACCGCCGGTTTACCATTAATAGTGCCACTCACTACGTAATGCCCCTGGCGATTTTGCTCCAGGCGTATCTCAACCTGCTCGCCGCGCATCACCGTAGCGGGCGCCTGATTGGGGTTGACCTGGTTGTCCAGTAAATCACCAAACACCAGAATCAACAGGCCGAATAAACAGGCCCATGCAAGTATAAGCATCCACTTGGCGGCCTTACTGGTGTCAGTCTGTTGTTGGGTCATAGCTTGCCTTTAGATTGTCAACCGGCGACTTCGCTGTCACACTATTCTAATGAATTACCTGAAAAATTCACTACTATGACTATTTCTTATCATTATAAAGACGCCGAAATAAAGGTATCCCCTTTTTTTGATGAGCGGCCGGACGAAAACAATGTGAGCGTGTTGGTGATCCACAATATCTCGTTGCCGCCAGGGCAATTCGGCACGCAAGGGATTGAACAATTGTTTACCGGTACGCTCGATCCAAAGGAACATCCTTTTTATGCCGAAATCGCTCACCTTCGCGTATCGGCCCATTGCGTTATTCGCCGCGATGGCAGGGTAGAGCAATATGTCCCTTTTAACAAAAGGGCCTGGCATGCGGGAGTTTCCAGTTTTCAGGGGCGCGAGAAGTGCAACGATTTTGCTATTGGTATTGAACTGGAGGGAACCGATGAGTTGCCATACACCACTGAACAGTATCAGGCACTGGAAGCGGTTAGTGAACAGATAATTTCGTTGTATCCGGGTATAACACTGGGCAGAATAGTGGGGCATAACGATATCGCACCTGGTCGAAAAACCGACCCGGGTGTAGCATTTAACTGGGCTGGCTATCGCCAGGCGCTTAGTAAATACATGAAAAGGTAAAACACCATGGTGTTAATCAGTTTGCTGTTGGTTTTGTCGCTGGAAAGGGCGCTGCGTAAACAGCCGGTGTGGCATATCGAAAATCATTTGGGCCAATACCTGCAATGGACGCAGGAACAAAACTGGATTGCTAAACAAAGCGTGCCTATTCAGTTGGTACTGCAAATTGCGTTACCGGTACTGATTACCTTTTTGATCAGTCAATGGCTGTTGGGCGGCTTTCTGAGTTTTGTGTTGCAGAGCATTATTTTGTTTCTATGCCTGGGCAGTGAGCCTCTGCGTAATACGTACCGGTCTTTTTTACAAGCGGCAGAGCGAGGCGATCTGGAAGCCTGCCACCTTTATACCCGGGAACTGGGTCACTGTACCTCGCTGGACGTGTCAGATGAGCCTACCGCTCAGGGGAAAAGTTTTGGCCAGCATTTATTGTGGCTCAACTATCAGCATTATGCTGCGGTGATTATTTTCTTTACCGTCTTTGGTGCTGCGGGCGCCATAGCCTATGTAACCAGTCGGGAATGCTTTCGTCTGTGGTGCGAAACGGATGATGAGCGCAAACAAGGGATGGCCACCTGGATGCACATTCTGGACTGGTTGCCAGTGCGTATAACGGCTTTTGGCTTGTTATTGGTGGGGCATTTTTCGCGGGCGCTGCCGGCTTGGCTCAGTTATCTGACTCACCCTTCGATTGCCGGCGAGAAGGTCTTAACAGAAGTGGCGGCGCAAGCCGAGGATGTAGACTTTACCGAATCTCAGCAGGCCGATCCCGCCTGTGAACCCAAAGCGTTAGTCACCCTGGCGAAACGTAATGTGATGCTGTTGTTATCACTTATAGCCGTGCTGACCTTACTTGGGCTGATTAACTGACATGACCCGCCGAGTCACCAAAGGGCTGCATTGACAGCCCTTTTTTATTATCGTGCGCCGGGCATGGCGCGTGGTGTTTCGACACCGTTTAACTCACTGTGGTGGTGAGTTGATGACTTGGAGGTGAAAGTCCTCTGCACACCCGGCAAGGGGAAGTGCTAGCCGAACGGCAAGGGTGTTCATCGTGAGGTGAAATCTGAAGGAAGCCGAAGGCAAAATGCTGGCCTGACGAACAGGAAGCGGTTTAGGCGTTGTTGCAGGGTAAGGTGGCGATTATCACTAAAGCCCAATACTTGCACGGAATGCAGCAACGTAAAGCCGACAGGTATAAGCAGGAAGGTCGCGCGCATTACCCCGGGAGGTCTGATGTTCTGCCTCTGATTTTTTTTTTTTTTTTTTTTACAGTGTGCTACTGACATCGAGAGGTGTTGGGATGGAATATCAGAAGTCAGCCGAGGCCGTAGTAGTGATATTAAACCGATAGCATGAAGGGCTGAACATAATTAACCGTGATTAGGACACTGTTACTCGATGTTGATTAATGATGCACAAGCGCAGAAGACTGCGGCCAGTGAGTGCGAAGACGGGCGGAACCTGTCGGGATACGCTACGGGTGCTGAAATTGACACGGCGGACAGTGGGCGAACGAAAGCGGAACTATCGGTGACGATGGAAGCCGTGACAGACCGAGCCAATATGATGCTGGCCTATCAGCGGGTGGTAGAGAATAAAGGCGCAGCGGGTGTTGATAACCTGAGCACGCTGGATTTAAAACCCTGGCTGAAACAGCATTGGCAAGGTGTGAAGGTCTCACTGGCAGCAGGCAGCTATCTGCCGCGGGCCATCCGTAAAGTGGATATCCCGAAACCGAACGGCGACGTCAGGACGTTAGGCGTACCAACGGTGGCAGACAGACTCATCCAGCAAGCGATAGCACAACGGCTGAGTCCGTTGGTGGAACCGCATTTCTCTCACTCCAGCTACGGATTCAGACCAAACCGCAATGCATGGCAAGCAGTGCAACAAGCACAGCAGCAAATACGTAGCGGAAAGCGATGGGTCGTAGACATGGATTTGGAGAAGTTCTTCGACCGGGTAGACCACGACATCTTAATGTCGAAACTGGCGAACCTGATAGAAGATAAACGGCTGTTGAAACTCATTCGCCGCTTCCTTGAAGCGGAAATGATGGACAATGGCCAGCGGGTCACACGAGACAAAGGCATGCCGCAAGGCGGTCCACTGTCACCACTGCTATCAAACATTCTGCTGGATAGCTTAGACAAGGAATTAGAGCGACGAGGCCATAGCTTCTGCCGCTATGCCGATGACTGCAATATTTACGTGAGCAGTCAGAAAGCAGGCGAGAGCCTACTGGCCGATATCACCGACTTCCTATCTAAAGAACTGAAGCTGCAAGTGAATGTCAACAAAAGCGCGGTAGCTCGGCCATGGGTACGCAAGTTCTTAGGCTATAGTTTTACCCGGCACAAAGAGAGCCGGGTGAAAATCGCTGCGCAAAGTGTGAATCGTTTCAAGGATAAAATCCGCGAAATGACCACAGGGCATTGCTCACGCTCAGTCAGTGACACGATAAACGCATTAGCACCAGTGCTTCGGGGTTGGATAAGCTACTTCCGACTGACAAAAGTTAAAGGCGTGCTGGAAGAACTGGATGGTTGGATGCGACGAAAACTCCGCTGCCTGTTATGGCGACAGTGGAAACGCGTATACACCCGGGTCAGAAACTTAATGAAGGCAGGACTTGACGAGAATCGGGCATGGTGGTCAGCGACCAACGAACGAGGAGCATGGTGGAATGCGGGGGCCAGCCACATGAATCAAGCCTTCAGGAAAGGGTGGTTCGACAAGATGGGATTGGTATCACTGCTGGATTGTCACCGACAGTTCCAGTGTTAATATGAACCGCCGTGGTACGGAACCGTATGCCCGGTGGTGTGAGAGGACGGGAGTTGTAAAACTCCCTCCTACTCGATTATTCCTTTAAAAATCTGATCGTTACCTACACCAGCGCGGTACAAATAAACATCAGTTGATGGTTATTTTAACAATCCGTGCGATTTTTCAGCGTTATTAGCCATTACCAAACAGGAATGGTGAGTTTTTATCACAGTTTTTAGGCGATTGGTAATAAAATGCTGCACTGCAAAACAACAGCTTACAAATTTGTAAATTATCCAATCTGTAATTAAATTACCGGAAAATACCGCGATTCGGGGCTGGTTGAACCAGTTTGGCCGGTCAAATTTTATGAATAATTTCAAAAGTTAAGTAGTTTGTTACAGAAACTTTATAAAACTTGGTCTATGTTTACTATTTACCTCCGTGATATTCTGCTCTACACTAATTAGATAGGTAAAATGGTAATACCAATTTTAATTGTTAACGCATCGCCGTTTACAAAGCAATGTTTCGGAGCCTGACTCATCACTATGCAAACCGGTCGCAAAAAGCTTGCTGACGTCATTACCGAGCAGCTCGAGTCTATGATTCTCGATGGCTCGTTACTGGCCGGGCAGCGCTTACCACCTGAGCGAGAGCTGGCAGAGCAGTTTCAGGTATCCCGCCCGTCTTTACGGGAGGCTATTGGTAATTTGCAGGCACGAGGTTTGGTGGAGCGTAAGCAGGGCGGTGGCACGTTTGTAAGTCGCCAGCTCAATTCCGCCATGACCGACCCATTAATGGCGCTAATCAGCGGCCGTCCCGAAACCCAATTTGATTTACTTGAATTCAGACATGCCCTGGAGGGGATGTCGGCCTATTACGCTGCATTGCGTGGCCAACCTGAAGATTACGCCGCGTTGCGCGAGGCGCTGGATCACATGCCAACGCCCAAACGCACTGAATGCAAACGTGACCAGGCTGAATGTCTGGGGCGGTTTTACGTCATTATGGCGCGTGCTTCGCACAACATGGTGTTACTCCACGTGATGAGCACCATGCAAACCATGCTGGTAGACAATATCGAACGCAACTTTGAGATGCTGGCACTGCATGCCAGTGACGAAGCGGTTGACAATATTGCCCAGCAACGCAAAGAGATTGTTGAAGCCATTGCAAGCCGGGATCCGGAAGCGGCCCGTCAGGCCTGTAATGCGCACCTTGCTTACATCGAAAAAACGTTGTTGGCAATTAATCAGCGAGACAGTCGAGTGCAGCGAGCGTTGCGCCGGTTGGAAATTTAAGAACACGTGTCGGCTTTGGCAGTTTAACGAGGTCGTCAGGTAAGTATTACAAAGCGATATGGCGCAGCAGTTTTGTTGCCATGTCAGACAATTTGTTAGGTATTTCATCCGCCATATGTGCCGACCAGCCATATAGAGTGTGGATGTATTTCTATATCAGTAACTATAGGATGGCACCATGAGTGATATGATGCACCAAGATGTTGACCCGCAGGAAACCCAGGAATGGCTGGAATCGTTAGAATCGGTTCTGGAGGAAGAAGGGGTAGAACGCGCGCACTTTTTGTTAGAGTCTCTTATTGAGAAAGCCCGCCGCAACGGTGCGCATTTGCCGTACGACGCTACCACTGCTTATATCAATACAATCCCGCCGGGGCAGGAACCGACCATGCCTGGCGACCAGACGGTTGAAGGTAGCATTCGTAATGCACTGCGCTGGAACGCGTTGATGATGGTATTACGGGCGTCTAAGAAAGACCTTGAATTAGGTGGTCATATCTCTAGCTTTGCGTCTTCTGCCATGCTGTACGATGTAGGCTTTAACCACTTCTTTAAAGCGCCAAACGACAAAGACGGTGGCGACTTTATTATGTATCAGGGCCACGTGGCGCCGGGTATCTACTCTCGTGCTTATATCGAAGGTCGTTTAACCGAAGAGCAATTAGACGGTTTCCGTCAGGAAGTAGACGGCAAAGGTCTGTCTTCTTATCCACACCCTAAATTAATGCCTGAATTCTGGCAGTTCCCAACGGTATCGATGGGTCTTGGCCCAATGCAGGCTATCTATCAGGCGCGCTTCTTAAAATACCTGACTAACCGTGGCTTAAAAGATTGTTCTGATCAACGCGTATGGTGTTTCTTAGGTGACGGTGAAATCGATGAGCCGGAAAGCTTGGGTGCCATTGGTCTGGCGTCTCGCGAAGGCCTGGACAACCTGACATTCGTGGTTAACTGTAACCTGCAGCGTCTGGATGGGCCGGTACGTGGTAACGGCAAAATCATTCAGGAACTGGAAGGTACCTTCCGCGGCGCAGGCTGGGAAGTAATCAAAGTTATCTGGGGTCGCTACTGGGATCCGCTGTTAGCCCGTGATACTACCGGCAAACTGCTACAGATCATGAACGAAACCGTAGACGGTGAATACCAGAACTTTAAAGCCAAAGGCGGCGCTTACACCCGTGAGCATTTCTTTGGTAAGTACCCTGAAGTAAAAGAAATGGTGTCAAACATGTCTGATGAAGACATCTGGCGCTTAAACCGTGGTGGTCACGATCCGGTTAAAGTTTACGCAGCGTATGATCGCGCCGTAAACACCAAAGGTCGCCCACAGGTTATCCTGGCCAAGACCGTTAAAGGTTATGGTATGGGTGCTGCTGGTGAAGGTAAAAACATTGCTCACCAGGTTAAGAAAATGGACATGGACGCGATTAAACACTATCGCGATCGTTTCAACATTCCGGTTTCAGACGAAGCTTTAGAAAAACTGCCGTACTACAAGTTTGACGAAGACAGCACAGAGATGAAATACCTGCGCGAACGTCGTGAAGCCCTGAAGGGTTACATGCCGCGTCGTCTGGCTAAGTCTACCGAAGAGTTACCAGCGCCTGCGCTTAAAGCGTTTGAAGCGGTAACCAAAGGCTCTGGTGATCGTGAAATCTCTACCACCATGGCATTTGTTCGTGTACTGACTGCACTGCTTAAAGACAAGCAGATTGGTAAGCGTATCGTACCAATTATCCCGGATGAGGCCCGTACCTTTGGTATGGAAGGTCTGTTCCGTCAGGTGGGTATTTACTCCTCACAAGGCCAGAAATACGAACCACAGGATTCTGATCAGGTCGCTTACTACCGTGAAGACCAGAAAGGTCAGGTACTGCAGGAAGGTATCAACGAGCTGGGCGCCATGGCGTCGTGGTTATCAGCGGGTACCTCTTACAGCACCAACGATCTGCCAATGGTACCGTTCTACATTTACTACTCCATGTTTGGTTTCCAGCGTGTGGGCGATTTAGCCTGGGCAGCCGGTGACAGCCAGACCCGTGGTTTCTTAGTTGGTGGTACAGCCGGTCGTACAACACTTAACGGTGAAGGTTTGCAGCACCAGGATGGCCACAGCCATACTCAGGCAGCGCTGATCCCTAACTGTGTAAGCTACGACCCAACTTACGGTTACGAAGTGGCAGTGATTGTTCAGGACGGTCTGCGCAGAATGCTCGAAGAGCAGGAAGACGTGTTCTATTACCTCACCGTAATGAACGAAAACTACAAGCAACCTGAAATGCCTAAAGGCGTTGAAGAAGGCATCATCAAAGGTATCTACAAGTTAGAAACCATTGGTCGCAGCAACAGCAAGAAGAAAGTAAAACTGCTGGGTTCAGGCACTATCCTGGAACAGGTGCGCGCCGCTGCTACCAAGCTGCATGATGACTACGGGGTAGCCGTTGAAGTGTACTCGGTACCTTCATTTAACGAGCTGGCTCGCGACGGTCAGGAGTGTGACCGTTTCAATATGTATCATCCGGATGCGGAGGCGAAAACGCCTTTCATCACTGAAGTACTGAGCGAAGGCTTTGATGGCCCGACTATCACTGCTACCGATTACATCAAGAACTACGGTGAACAGGTCCGTGCCTATGTGCCTGGTTCATACCGTGTACTGGGTACCGATGGCTTTGGTCGTTCAGACAGCCGCGCTAACCTGCGTCGTCACTTTGAAGTGGATGCAGAATACGTCACTTTTGCAGCCCTTTATGAGCTGTTTAAGCAAGGCGAGTTGGATGGCAAAACACTGAACAAAGCCATGCAGGATCTGGGTATCGACCCGGACAAAATTAACCCGCTGTTCGCATAAGCTCAGGGAGACTGCAAACGATGTCAGACATTAAAGACGTATTAGTACCGGATTTAGGCGAAGATGAAGTTGAAGTCATTGAACTGTGCGTATCGCCAGGCGATTCGGTTGAAGCCGAAGACGCCCTGGTAACAGTTGAAAGTGACAAAGCCAGCATGGACGTACCAGCCCCTTTTGCCGGCACGCTCAAAGAGCTGTGCGTAAAAGTAGGTGATAAAATCAGCCATAACGACTTGCTGGCCAAGCTGGAAGTAGCGGGTGAGGCTGCGGCCGAAGCGCCTGCTGAAGAAGCACCGGCACAGGAAGAAAAAGCTGAGGAAGCCCCTGCCGCCAAAGCGGAAGAGCCAGCGGCAGCGCCTGCTGAGCAAAGCAGCGGTGGTAGCGAAACTATTGAAGTGACCGTGCCAGACATTGGTGACGCTGCTGACGTAGACGTTATTGAAATTCTGGTAAGCGCTGGCGATAGCGTGGAAGCAGAAGACGGCTTAATTACCCTTGAAACCGACAAAGCTACCATGGACGTGCCGAGCCCTAAAGCTGGTAAAGTAGTGGAAGTGAAGGTAAAAGAAGGTGATAAAGTGAGCGAAGGCTCTCTGGTGCTGATCCTTGAAGTCGCCGGTTCTGGTGGTAGTGCTGCCCCTAAAGCCGATAGCACGCCTGCTCCGCAAGCCGCGGCAGAAGACTCTTCGGCGGAACCCGCCGGTGAAGAAGAGATTGAAGTCACTGTACCGGATATTGGTGATGCATCGGACGTTGATGTTATCGAAATCCTGGTTGCCGAAGGCGATACCGTGGCAGTGGAAGACGGCCTGATTACCCTTGAAACCGACAAAGCCACTATGGATGTCCCATCACCTAAAGCAGGTGTGGTCACCAAGTTACTGGTTAAGTCTGGCGACAAAGTGTCTAAAGGTGACAAGGTTTGTATGCTGAAAGTGGCAGGTAGCGCTAAACCTGCGCCTGCTAAGGCAGACAGTGCTGCTTCAGCGCCTAAAGCTGACAGCGCGCCGGCTGCTAGTAAGCCAGCAGAGCCTAAAAAAGCCCCTGTGCCGCATCATCCTTCAGCCGGTACCAAGCCTAAAACCGGTAAGGTTCATGCGTCACCATCGGTGCGTCGTTTAGCGCGCGAGTTTGGCGTAGATTTATCGGAAGTTCCTGGCAGTGGTCCTAAGAATCGTATTCTGAAAGAAGACGTTCAGGCTTATGTTAAGGAAGAGCTGTCTCGTCCACGCACCACAGCACCTGCTGCGGGAAGTGGTAACGGTGGTGGTCTGCAGGTACTGGCACAGCCGAAAGTCGATTTTGCCAAGTTTGGTGAGATTGAAGAGAAGCCGCTGACCCGTATTCAGAAGATTTCTGGCCCGAACCTGCACCGTAACTGGGTCACTATCCCGCATGTTACGCAGTTTGAAGAAGCCGACATTACCGATCTGGAAGCGTTCCGTAAGGAACAAAATGCGATTGCTGAAAAGCGCAAGCTGGGCGTAAAAATTACCCCGCTGGTGTTTATGATGAAAGCCGCAGCGGATGCGTTAAGAGCCTATCCAATCTTTAATACCTCTTTAGGTGAGTCAGGCGACACCCTGATCCAGAAGAAGTATATTCATATTGGTATTGCCGTAGACACTCCGGGAGGCCTGGTAGTACCGGTAGTGCGTGATGTTGATAAAAAAGGCATTTACGAGCTGTCAGAAGAGTTAATGCAAATCAGCATTAAAGCCCGCGACGGCAAGTTAAAAGCCGCTGATATGCAAGGTAGCTGTTTTACCATTTCAAGCCTGGGTGGCATTGGTGGTACCGCGTTTACGCCTATCGTAAATGCGCCGGATGTGGCTATCCTTGGCGTATCGAAATCTGACATGAAACCAAAGTGGAATGGTAAAGAGTTTATCCCTCGCCTGACGGTACCTTTATCGTTGTCATACGACCATCGTGTTATTGACGGCGCGGTCGCAGCAAGGTTTGCTGTACACTTGAAGTCAGTACTGGAAGATTTACGCCAGTTAATACTGTAAATCATTGTTCGCCCTGCCTAGTGCAGGGCGAATTGTAATCTGAATTAGAGAGTTTACCTTTACTGCTGTGATGCAGCTAGTTACAATTCAGACACTTACATTCGTATAGAAACAGGACAGATTTGAGGTCACGATGAGCGAAATTAAAACGCAGTTAGTGGTACTAGGCGCCGGCCCCGGCGGCTATTCAGCAGCCTTCCGCGCAGCTGATATGGGGATTGAAACAGTTCTGGTTGACGCCAGAGAAACCCTGGGTGGTGTGTGCTTGAACGTAGGATGTATTCCTTCTAAAGCGCTGCTGCACGTTGCTAAAGTGATGAAAGAAGCTAAGCACCTGGCCAGCCACGGCGTGTCGTTCGGCGAACCTGAAATCGATCTGGATAAAATCCGCGCTTACAAAGACGGCGTAGTAGGCCAGCTGACCAAAGGTCTGGCGGGCATGTCTAAAATGCGTAAAGTTAAGCACGTTCAGGGCTACGGTAAATTTACCGGTGCTAACACCCTGGAAGTGGAAGGCAAAGACGGTAAAACCACTATTTCTTTCGAAAACGCGATTATCGCCGCAGGTTCTGAGCCGGTATCACTGCCGTTCATCCCTGAAGATGACCGCGTAATTGACTCAACCGGCGCGCTGGAAATGAAAGACATTCCAGAGAAAATGCTGGTACTGGGCGGTGGTATCATCGGCCTGGAAATGGGTACAGTATACGAAGCGCTGGGTTCAAACATTGATGTGGTAGAGTTCCTCGACCAGTTAATCCCGGCTGCTGATAAAGACATCATGAAGGTCTTCATGAAGACCTACAAAGAAAAATTCAACATCATGCTGGAAACCAAAGTGACCGGCGTTGAAGCCAAAGACGATGGTCTGTATGTAAGCTTTGAAGGCAAGAACGCGCCTGCTGAGCCAGTCTGTTACGACAAAGTACTGGTAGCAGTTGGCCGTAAGCCAAACGGCGGTCTGGTTGCTGCAGATAAAGCCGGCGTTAAGGTTGACGAGCGTGGTTTCATTTCTGTTGATAAGCAGATGAAAACCAATGTTGGCCACATCTACGCCATTGGCGACCTGGTTGGTCAGCCTATGCTGGCGCACAAAGCGGTTCACGAAGGCCACGTGGCTGCCGAGAATATCGCTGGTAAGAAGCACTTCTTCGACCCACGTTGCATTCCTTCAGTAGCTTATACTGAGCCAGAAGTCGCTTGGGTTGGCTTAACCGAGAAAGAAGCCAAAGAACAGGGCGTAAGCTATGAAACCGCTACTTTCCCATGGGCAGCTTCTGGTCGTGCGATTGCTTCTGATGCAACCGACGGTATGACCAAGATGATTTTCGATAAAGACTCTGGCCGTGTTATCGGTGGTGCCATGATTGGTACTAACGCCGGTGAGATGCTGGGCGAAATTGGTCTGGCGATCGAAATGGGCGCAGATGCTGAAGACGTAGGTCTGACCATTCATGCTCACCCAACGCTGAACGAGTCTATCGGTCTGGCTTGTGAGATTTTCGAAGGTAGCATCACCGACCTGCCGAATCCTAAAGCTAAAAAACGCTAAAGCGTTTTTTTAGTCCCGGTTTCGCTCAGCGAAGACCGGGAAGACGGGAGGTTAAAAAAATCTCGTCATCCCGGCCTTCGAGCCGGGAGTTCCTAAAAAGGTTGTCTCACTGTAGACAACCTTTTTTGTTTGTCGACTAGACACCCCGATAACATGTTGGGAGGTCCCGGATATTTGCTGTGCAAATTCCGGGATGACGGGAGGTTAAAAAAATCTCGTCATCCCGGCCCCCGAGCCGGGAAGGTTAATAAAATCTCGTCATCCCGGCCTCCGAGCCGGGATCTCCTGAAAAGGTTGTCCCACTGTAGACAACCTTTTTTATTTGTCGAATAGACACCCCGATAACATGTTGGGACGTCCCGGATATTTGCTGGGCAAATTCCGGGAAGACGGGAGGTCAAAAAATCTCGTCATCCCGGCCTCCGAGCCGGGATCGCCTAAAAAGGTTGTCTCACTGTAGACAACCTTTTTTATTTGTCGACTAGACACCCCGATAACATGTTGGGAGGTCCCGGATATTTGCTGCGCACATTCCGGGAAGACGGGAGGTCAAAAAATCTCGTCATCCCAGCCCCCGAGCCGGGATAACGGGGAGGTTAAAACAATCTCGTCATCCCGGCCCCCGAGCCGGGATCCCCTAAAAAGGTTGTCTCACTGTAGACAACCTTTTTTATTTGTCGACTAGACACCCCGATAACACGTTGGGAGGTCCCGGATATTTGCTGTGCAAATTCCGGGATGAACAGGGGCTATCTAAATCCGTTGACTGCCTTTTGCCTGAGTGTATAACTCGTCTGCAATAGATTTGTAGTCTAAAAAGCCAACCAATTTGTCGTTGTTAACCAGGGGAATTGCCGAGTGGCCGGTGGCTAATAACCGTTGATATAGCTCTTCCAACGAAGGTTGGTTTGAAAAAACCTGGTCATCACTGATTAACTTTGGGAAATAGCGCCATTCGCCATTATTCAACCGGTCACCAAACCGGGCATAAACCGCTGAGCCGTTGGCCAACCCGGAAATGACGGCCTCGATGGCGATTGCTCCGACTAATTTGCCGTTGTTATAAAACGCTAAATATTTCACTTTTTCTGCGGCAATAGAAAGGTAATCGAGCATACCAGCGTCGTTATAATAACCGGCGTTTCCATCTACCACGAAGCTAATCACGGCTTGATCGCCCTGACGAATGTTATCGAGACTTCGGTTTAAATCTGAAATGGTGGATTTTCTGAATAGATCCAGCGGCGCGCCGCCTTTTACAATGTTTTGAAAGTTGTCTCCAACCTGTTCCAGAGGGTGCACTGCAGGTGTCGCAGTGAGGCTGATACCATCGGCGCCGGCTTCAAATTTTTCTACGCGGCTAAGAAAGTCAGCAACCTGTTGATTAAAAAACAGGGTCAGTACGGCCAGGATCAATATCGTGATTATGATACTGGTGAGATTAATCGGCTCGAATTTAATAAGCTTACTAAGTTGCATGTACCAATCGCCGTTAACCAGATAGTAGAGTGAATATCAGTATATGTGGTGGTTGAAAAATGTACAGTTGTTTAGCGTGGGATGTATCAGGCGGCTTGCATTGATATTGCCTTTATCAACCTGCGGATTGCCACGACTTCGCCACAAAGTTTGTCTATAGTGGCAATCATAGCGAGTGAATAAGTAAAGGATAATGAGATGGATAAGAGTGCGGCAGGTATACTAGCGTTTGGGATTTTCTTTGGGGCGGCGGCGCTCGGCGGCCTTGGCGGCAATGCGCTGATAACGGCAAAACAATGGGAACGCTCTGTTGTGGTGAAAGGGTTATCAGAGCGGGAGTATGTGGCTGATAAAGTGATCTGGCCACTGCAGTTTGTGGCAGCCGACAACGATCTCACATCCTTGTATAACACTATGTCGGCCAATAGCGAAAAAGTAAAAAACTACCTTATCTCACAAGGTATCGAGACCACCGAGATTACCGTTGGACTGCCTGAGGTAACCGATAAACTGGCCCAACGCTACGGCAGCAATGATGGTGTGAAGTTTCGATACAGCGGTACGCAAACCGTCACAGTTTATTCGGCGGATGTCATGAAAGTACGCAGCGTGCAGCAAAATCTGGCTGATTTGCTCGGTCAGGGCGTTGCCCTGAGCACCGAAAATTATAATGCCCGCACGGAGTTTATCTTCACACGCCTAAATGAAGTGAAGCCGGAAATGATTGAGGAAGCCACTATCAATGCCAGGGAGGTGGCCGAAAAATTTGCCAACGACTCCAACAGTCAGCTCGGTAAAATTAAACGCGCTAATCAGGGCCAGTTTTCTATCTTCGAGCGTGATAGTCAGCACCCGCACATCAAGCAAGTTCGGGTTGTCTCTACCATCGAATACACACTGACTGATTAAAAACTATACTTTACGCCGCGGAAGGCGTGCTAAGCTTATAATATTGATTATTAAATTCTGTAACCATGGCAGACGAACAGCAGCCGGCTCAGCTTGAGTTTTTTACGATTCCCAGTCCGTGTATTGGCGTTTGTCAAAGCGGACCAAAAGGGTATTGCCAGGGCTGCTTTCGCTCCCGCGAAGAGCGGCTATACTGGCTGCAGGTCGATGATGGTACGCGACGCGTAATACTGGATGCCTGTAACCGGCGCAAGCGTTATTATCAGCGTCGTAAGGCACAATCAAATAACCAATCCGATACACAGCCGCTGCAACAGGATTTGTTTGGCAATGAGCCAGACAAATAACGCAGCGGGGTTGTTACGCTCTGATATACTAAATTTATGATCGAGGAAAGGTCACAGGGTAATGAATCAATTTATTGAATATGCAACGCAATCCTTTACGTTACCGGACATTTGTTTGCGGTTACGTAACGTGCTGGACGATCCGCGTTCCGATATGGACGACATCGCGGCACTTATCAGCATCGATCCTTCTCTTACCGCCAAGTTACTTCGTCTGGCCAATAGCGCACTTTTTCGGTTTCCTGCGCAAATAGAGTCTATCAGCAAAGCGGTTAGCGTTATTGGTGGTGAGGCGCTGTATAATCTGGTGCTGGCGGAAACGGCGAATATTGCTTTTAAACATTTTGATAATCAGTGTCTGATTGTGGATAAGCACTGGGAGCAATCGGTGTTTACCGGCATGCTGGCAAAATACCTGGCAAAAGACATGAATGTGCGGGGAAGCGACCGCTTTTTCGTTATGGGGATTTTGCAAAACCTCAGTGAACTGGTTATCGCTAAGTGTGAACCTGTGAAATATCAACAATATGCAAAGGATGATTCGCCCGGGACTCCCTGGGATCGACAGGTTGCTCACTTCGGGTTTTTATTCAGTGAATGCAGTGGTTCAATTATGGAACAGTGGAAGCTGCCTATGCCGTTGTTTTATCCGGTTAAATTTGCCCACAATCGGGTTAAATTGGCTAGCGACTTAGACGTGTCTTTGTTAACCTGTGCCATACGGCTTTCAACGGCTCATTATCAGCGGGAACGGTATCCGGAGTTGGATATTATATCACCCGACATGGTCCGGTTGTTACCGCTAGACGATGAAGTGTTACAAAACGCCAAACTGTATGCCCAAAAAGAAACTAACAAGGTAGCAGTGTCCGTTTTGTAATTGCTCCTTAGGCAATAAAAACAAAACATAAAAACTGCTTCCATGTTACACCAAGCTTTAGCGAAGGCAGCGCCACTTGTTCTGGCGCTGTTTTGTATGTCGGTATCGGCCGCTGATAAAGATCTTATCAGTACGTTGTATCATGCCGACTTCGTCGAATACGACGAAGAACAAAAAAATAAGTTTACGCTTGACGGTGAGCTTGGGGTGATATTTGCCTCGGGAAATACCAACGCGACCTCAATAAAGAGCAGCCTGAAGTCTGAACACGAAACCAAACGGTTCTCTAATAACTATTGGGTGGAGTTTCTGTATAAGGAAACCGAAGTCAGCGTAGATGGCGGCGTGATTGATCAAACCACGGCGCAGCGACTCTATACCTATGCCCAGTCAGACTACAAACTCGGCCAGGAAAACCGCCGTTTATTTGTGTACGGCGACTACGAGGATGATCGCTTCAACGGCTATGATTACCGTTCATCCATAGCAGGTGGTTGGTCACAACTAATGTGGCAAAACGAAATCAGCGACTTCCGTTACAGTGTTGGGCCTGGTTACGCTTTTGCTAAATTCGACAACGGTGAACGGGCGGATCAGGTTGACGGGTTTATCGTCCGGGCGTCAGCTGAATATCACTACATTTGGCCCACCGGAGCGAAATTGCGTCAGTTTGTGTCGATGGAAGCGGGTGATGAAAACATCAAGTCGCGTACCGAAACATCCTTAAGCGCTAATTTATTTGAATCACTGGCCCTGAAGTTTTCGTTTATCATTCAGCACAACACGAGTCCGGTGAACGATGCGCAGTCATTAAACACCGAAACGGCGGTGACTATTGTCTATCGATTTTTCTAAATTTAGTCCTTGTGATGAATTGATTTTGCTCTGATATGCTTTAACATAGCGGTTTTTAGCCAATGGGCGACTCTTTTCCCCTCAGACTTGGCGAACAGGATTTAAATTTACTTAGGAACCCCCCGCATGAAAAAACTACTACTTGCCATCGCCGGTACCTGCGTTGCTGCCAGCGCTATTGCTCAGGATGAACCAAAGCCGTTTACAATGGATGGCGAGTTTGGTCTGATAATCACTACTGGTAACACCGAAACCTCTTCTGCCACTGCTGGCATTACCGCTCAGCAGGAGTTTGAAAACTGGAGTAACGATTATCAAATCGAAGGCCTCTATAAAGAGGAAACGGTTCTTCAGAATGGTGAAGAAGTAGAGCGCACGTCGGCACAGAAGTTTTTCGCCTCAGCGCAGGGAAACTACAAGTTAGAAAATCCTGATCACCGTTTGTTCGCATTCTCCTCGTATGAAGATGACCGCTTCAGTAACTTTGCGTATCAGGCAACAGTGGCCGGCGGTTGGTCACAAAAGATGTGGAAAACCGAGAAAACGGCATTAGAATACAGTATCGGTCCGGGTTATTCGTGGTCTGAAACTCAGGAAGGTGAAGACACCAGTAGCGTTATTGTTCGTGGTTCTGCGGCGTTTAAATGGTTTATCTCTGATACGGCTAAGTTTACCCAAACAGCGAGTACCGAGGTGGGTTCTGAGAACACCAAATCACGTGCTGAATCTGCACTGACTGCGACTATCAGCGGTTCTTTGTCGATGAAGTTTTCAGTACGTCTGGATCACAACAGCAACGTTGATGAAGGTGTTGAAAAGCTGGATACCGAAACAGCGGTTACCCTGGTTTATAACTTCTTTTAATCGTTGTTGTCATTCAGCGTTAACGCTGAGAAAAACTGCAAAGGCTGTCTTAAAGACAGCCTTTTTTGTTTGTGTTAAGCATTCTTTAGGTTGTTTTCGATTCTGAGATAATAGTAAAGAGATACCGGATAGCCGTGTTACGGCTTCCGGTATGACGGGGTTGGTAAGGGCCTTAGTACTGGCTTCAAACCTCCCGTCATAACTGGCTTCAAATTCACAGTCATCCTAGCCTCAAGCCTCCTGTAACCCGGCCCTCAAACTTATTGTCGTACCGCCTTCAAACTTCACGTCATCCGGCCTCCAACTTCCCGGCCTGCGAGCCGGGATCTCCCAAACAGGCTGGCTTACTCAAAACAACCGGCTTTTTTATTTGGTTCTTTGTATCGTGAAATACTGTCGCCGGTCAGAACCAGTAAAAGCGTAGAGGCATCATGGATGATGGCTCCGGTCAGGAGGGCAGGACGCCCTCTCTGACCGATAGGTTTTACCTGGCCGGCTACAGTATGTTTCTTCACGGTTAAAGAACTGGCAGGTTTCCAAAGGGGAGCCATCTCCCCTTTGGGTGCAGTCGGCACCCCGACAAGCAGCGGAGAAATGAAATTCAGTGCGGTACTACTGGTTCATAAAGGCTTCCGAGTACCTGTAAAGTCCACGATAACATGCAGGGAGATACCGGATAGCCGTGTTACGGCTTCCGGTATGACGGGTTGGTAAGGGCCTTAGTAATGGTTTCAACTCTCCTGTAACCCGGCACTCAAACTTACCGTCATAACGCCTTCAAACTTATCGTCATCCCGGCCTCCGAGCCGGGATCTCCCTAGCAGGCTGACTCAACTAATACCTCCTTTTTAATGCCAGGGTTATATCAGTACTTTGTCGGGTCGCCGACAGCGACCAGGGATGGCAGTGAGGCCACCCCTGGACCCCGCTCAGTTCTATGTTGCGAAACTGCATATTGTGAAACAAAAAGGGCAAACCTAACGAGCAGAGCGGGCGTCCTGCCCGCGCTGCCCTGGCTCGTCGTCCGTGACGAGCCTACGCTTTGCCGGAAACTTTTTGTCTCACAATAATTCGCAACAACAGAACCAGTAAAAAGCAGCAGTATCAACCTACAATACCGGCCTCAAGCCTCCTGTAATCCCCGGCCTCCAACTTACCGTCATCCGGCCCCCAACTTCCCGGCCTCCGAGCCGGGATCTCCCTAACAGGCTGATGTACTCAAAACAACCGGCTTTTTTATTTGGTTCTTTGTATCGTGAAATACTGTCGCCGGTCAGAACCAGTAAAAGCGAGAGCATCATGGATGATGGCTCCGGTCAGGAGGGCAGGACGCCCTCTCTGACCGATAGGTTTTACCTGGCCGGCTACAGTATGTTTCTTCACGGTTAAAGAACTGGAGGTTTCCAAAGGGGAGCCATCTCCCCTTTGGGTGCAGTCGGCACCCCGACAAGCAGCGGAGAAATGAAATTCAGTGCGGTACTACTGGTTCATAAAGGCTTCCGAGTACCTGTAAAGTCCACGATAACATGCAGGGAGATACCGGATAGCCGTGTTACGGCTTCCGGTATGACGGATTTGGTAAGGGCCTTAGTAATGGTTTCAAGCCCCCTGTAACCCCAGCTTCAAACTTACCGTCATCCCGGCCTGCGAGCCGGGTTCTCCTTAATAACCTGGCTACTTAAAAAGGTCTTATTGAGTGAGTAAAACTGTTGAGGAGATCCCGGATAGTTTCTTTGAAACTTCCGGGATGACGAGAGGAGGGAGCTTCCGGGATGACGAGAGGGGGGAACTTTCGGGATGACGAGAGGGGGGAACTTTCGGGATAACGAGAGGCGGGAGCTTCCGGGATGACGAGAGGGGGGAACTTCCGGGATGACGAGAGGGGAGCTTCCGGGATGATGAAAGGAGTGAACTTCCGGGATGACTTGGATAAGTGGAAACTCCAGCATATACAGGCTGTATTGATGACGTTGCAATACCTATAAAAAAGGCTGTCTTAATGAAGACAGCCTTTTGAGTATGCTAGTTGGTAAAGCCTGATTAGTGCAGTACGCGGGTCTTGATAGTTCCGCTAATTTGCATTAGCTCAGACAGAGCATCTTCGGCCTTATCTGCTTCCACGTCGATAACCACGTAACCAATGTCGGCGTTGGTTTGCAGGTACTGGGCTTCAATGTTGATGCTCTTGGCCGCAAATGCCTGGTTGATTTGGGTTAACACGCCCGGGCGGTTTTCGTGAATATGCAGTAAGCGAGAGCGTTTCACGTTTTCTGGCAGTGATACTTCAGGGAAGTTAACCGCAGACAGGGTAGAGCCATTGTCGCTGTACTTAGCTAGTTTACCGGCCACTTCTATGCCGATGTTTTGCTGTGCTTCCTGGGTGCTGCCGCCTACGTGTGGCGTGAGGATAACATTGTCGAACTGACGCAGTGGTGATTCAAACTCTTCGTTGTTCGACTTAGGCTCTACCGGGAATACGTCGATGGCTGCACCACCAATGTGACCCGAGGCCAGCGCTTCAGTTAACGCGTCGATATCGACTACGGTGCCGCGAGAGGCGTTAATTAAGATACCGCCTTTCTTCATTTTAGCCAGTTGCGCCTGACCAATCATATTCTTGGTTTCCGGAGTTTCCGGCACGTGCAGAGACACAACGTCTGACATGGCCAGCAAATCATCCATCGACTTCACCTGTTCGGAGTTACCCAGCACCAGTTTGTCTTCAATATCGAAAAACCGCACGCGCATGCCTAAGTGCTCAGCCAGAATAGACAGCTGGGTACCAATGTGGCCATAACCCACAATACCCAGTGTTTTACCCCGTGCTTCGTAAGAGCCTTCTGCGCTCTTGTCCCAGCCGCCGCGGTGGGCCTGTGCATTTTTTTGTGGTACCCGGCGCAATAATAGGATCAATTGACCAAGTACCAGTTCTGCTACAGAACGGGTGTTTGAGAAAGGCGCGTTGAATACCGGAATACCACGGGCCTGAGTAGCTTTCAGATCAACCTGATTGGTACCGATACAAAAACAACCCACGGCAACCAGTTTACTGGAGGCTTCAACGACGGCTTCGGAGATATGAGTACGAGAGCGAATGCCGACAAAGTGAACGTCTTTCATCTTTTCGATGAGTTCATCTTCGGGTAACGAGGTTTTCAAATACTCGATGTTGGTGTAACCATTAGACTGCAGGGTTTCCAGGGCGCTTTTATGCACACCTTCCAGCAGCAAGATCTTAATTTTATCTTTTGATAGTGAAAATTTGCTCATTACATCGCTCTCAGTCAGGGAATTTAAGAGACATCTGGACGTCTATACGGGTAAAGTACCATAAACTCCCTGGTAGAACAAAGCGCTTTGTTGCATCACTTTGGAATATCTAGGAACGTTTTTGTCGTTTTTAGTCATGTTGGGCCCCGGCACTTTTGCTAGGGCACATCCAGTATTGTCTGATGGGTTTATTACCGGGTTACTACACCGTCTTCAGTAGCAACCAATACAATGTCTGCACCACGTAAGGCAAAAATCCCGTTGGTAACCACTCCCGGAATATTATTAATGGCTTTTTCCATTTCTACCGGGTTGAGTATTTCCAGGTTATGCACGTCCAGGATCACGTTGCCATTATCGGTTACCACACCGTTGCGGTATACCGGATCGCCGCCCAGTTTTACCAGCTCGCGGGCCACATAAGAACGGGCCATGGGGATCACTTCGACCGGCAGCGGAAATGTGCCCAGTACGCCAACTTCCTTGCTGTTGTCCACAATGCATACAAAGGTTTTGGCTACAGCAGAAACAATCTTTTCCTGAGTCAGGGCCGCGCCACCGCCCTTGATCATGTGTTTGTGCTCGGTGACTTCGTCAGCGCCGTCTACGTAAATAGACAAGCTGTCGACCTCGTTAAGTTCAAACACGTCGATGCCCAGCGCTTTTAAGCGCTCGGTGGAAGCAACAGAGCTTGATACCGCGCCGGCGATTTGGTGCTTTATATCTGCCAGTGCGTCAATGAAATAGTTAACCGTTGAGCCCGTGCCCACGCCAATAATGGTGTCTGGCTCGACGTATTTTACTGCAGCGCGACCTACCGCCTGCTTTTTCGCGTTCTGATCCATGCTTATACCCGCTGAAAAAATGAGGCGGTATTTTAGCCGATATTCCCCCCCTTAGCATAGGGAATTATAGAAAGAGGCGGCCTGAAAACCTGAATATCACGCTAGGAAATGGGGTGGTGCAAGGGGCGGATTAATTGGTTTTGATAATTTGTGTGGGAGTAATAATCAGATCGAGAGGCACATCCCAGGGCTCAACGGGTAGCTCGTCAACCTGTTGGCAATCGTGGGCTACACCCACCAGTGTGGGGCGCTGTGCAAGGCGGTTGATATTGGCCAGCGTGCGGTCGTAAAAACCGCCGCCCATACCCAGGCGATTGCCCTGCGCATCAAATCCTACTAATGGCATCAGCAACAACTGGTGCTGATGAAGCAGGCGGATAGCGGTGCTGTTTAACGCGGGTTCGCTAATGCCGAAGCGATTGAATGTCATTTCAGTCAATGGCGTGAATGCCTGAAACAGCAGATGTTTGCCGGTAAAAGGGTGCAACACCGGCAGGGTGACAGACCCGGCTTGCTGACAGACGCTGATAGTGGGAGCTAAGTCGATTTCGCCATCATTGGCGAGGTAACCTGCTACCGTACTGTTTGGCAGCGTCAGGATCGATTGGATCTGCGTACTCAGTAAACTGGCCGCTTCCCGTTGCTGACGGTGACTCAAGACATTACGTCTGGCGCGCAGAGTTTGGCGTAATGCTTTGCGGGATAAGGGAAGAGTGTTGGTCATAAGCTCAATAAAAAGCCCTGTCAGCAGACAGGGCTTAATGTTTACAGTGCGTAAGTATCGATAAACAGTTGGAACAACTCATCGTGTTTTACGCTGGTGGCGGCCTGCACAAATTTTGCTTCGGTCCACAGCGGGCTGGCCGTGGTGCCAGGTACTGCTACTACCGTTTGGCCGCGGTTTAATTCGTCGGTCGAAATGCGAATGTTGCCCCGGGTAAATTCAAACAACTCCGGCTTCACCAAATGGGCGATGGGGAAGGCATCGTGAAAGAAACATACTTTTTCGTCGCGGTTTTGTGAGTAAAAGTCGATGTAGAATTGCGAGGCTTTTTGCATAAAGCCACCCATTACCGGATTCTTCTCAGCCAGAATGTCGACAAACTTCGGATCGGTTGGTGCAAACAGGGTAACGTCCAGACCAAACATTTTCACTTCCCAGTCAGCTGAGAAAACGACGTCTGCAGCATAAGCATCGTTCCAGATGTTGGCTTCGGCTACCGGGGTAACATTACCCGGAACAAAAGCGGCCCCACCCATGATGCTGATACCTTTAACCAGCTTGGGTAATTCCGGTTCCAGGCGCAGCGCCAGAGCGATATTGCCTAATGGGCCAATGGCAACCAGAGTGATTTCGCCGGGGTGCTTGCGGGCCATTTCAACAATGAATTCTGCTGAACTACGAGGGTCTAACTCGCGGGTTGAAGGCGGATAATCGATGTTTCCAAAGCCGTCATCACCATGCACAAAGTGCCCGTATCCTGACTCCGGGCCTACCCAGGGTAATGCAACACCTTTAGTTACCGGTATGTCTTGTCGACCTGCGATATCACACAGGGTCAGGGCGTTGCGGGCAGCCATGCTGACCGGAATGTTGCCATACACGGTGGTCAGCCCGACTACTTCAATTTCAGGGGACTGAAAGGCAAAAAATATCGCCATAGCATCGTCGATGCCCGGATCCGTATCGATAATAATTTTGTGCGTCATAATATTCTCTTTTAATGCTTTTTAATTTGCCGTTTACCCGGTGTGTTTCGCCAAAAAGCGATCGACTTCTTTGGCTTCGGGAATAGACTGCGCTGCGCCAGCACGGGTAACGGAAATGGCTGATGCCGCGCAGGCGCGTTTTAATGCCTGACGGGCATCCGCGTGCTGGCTGTAAGCCGCTAAAAAATAACCAATAAAGGTGTCGCCGGCGGCAGTGGTATCCACGGCATCCACCACAAAGGCGTCGACCTGAATGGTTTGTTGATTTTTGAGCATGATGACACCGGCTTTACCCAGTGTAATGATCACCTCAGCATGTGACCATTGGGTTTTATAGTGCTCAATGATAGCGTCGAGTTCCTGCTCGCCGGAAAGCTCAGCCGCTTCCACTTCGTTGACGATCAGCAGGTCAATGCATTCATGAGGCAGCGATTTAACCGACTCACTCATCGGGGCCGGGTTAAAGGCCACTTTAATGCCCTTTTCTTTAGCTTGCTGAAGGGTTTCTACCAGTCCACTGGTTTCATTCTGGGTTAATACCCAGTCTGACGGGCGGGTTTTGTCCAGCGCATGCATAATCTCTTTGTTGCCGATTTCCTGATTGGCGCCGCCAAACAGAACAATGGCATTTTCCCCTGACGGGGTGACCTGAATAATTGCGTGGCCCGAGGGCGCTTCGACACACTGTAAAAACTGGCAGTCGATGCCATGCTTTATCAGTGTTTGTTTAAATGAACTGTCTGACTGGTTTACCTTGCCGACATGGCGAACTTCTGCACCAGCTGCTGCCAGAGCGATAGACTGGTTGGCACCTTTGCCGCCTAGAAGTTGCTGGTAATGGGTTGATGCGATAGTTTCGCCGGGCTGCACGAAGTGGTCGACCTGGTAGACATGGTCAATATTTACCGATCCAAAGTTTATGATTGCCATTATTAATTCCGTCGATAAATGGCGTCTCCCAAAGTGCCGCTGTCTATTATTCGCCCTAGAACCGAAATGTTCAGGGCGGAAGCATCATTATTACCGTAGGCTTCTCGGTACGAGCCGAGCCTGCTCAATAGTAACAAGTCAACTTCCTTGGTAAATAGCATCGGCCAGGGACATGAATAGACTGGCAAACACCCCAGGAGACATTGTTGTTAGCGATTTCAAAGGAGTCAGTTTACGCCCTCTGCGTCGCTATGCAAGTCTGTGATGAATAACTTGCGAAAGGTGATCATAGTAGAATCGGCCGTGAACTGCCAGACACGATCCGTCATATGATATTCAAATGCTTACTTTGTACCCGCTTAGCTGTAATTTTAACCCGCTCCGGGTATTATAAACGGGAGTTTTGGATTTAAACCGGTGCATTTGTTAGCATTGGCCAAATTGTTTATGGAATGTCTTATGTCCACTGAGTTCGATTCTTTAACCCAATGCCTTGCCGATAACGAGATGGTTGTGGATGGCGCTGAAATCCATGGCATGATGTGCGGGATGTTATGTGGCGGTATGTCACTGAGTGAGCAGCAATGGCTGGTGATCCTGCAGGACACCATGAACCAGGGGCAGCCGCTGGCTGAACCGGTAGTCTCCCAGTTACAAAACCTGTTCAACGAAACCTGTCAGCAACTGGTTGATGGCCAGTTTGCTTTACGCCTGATGCTGCCCGACGATAGCCAGCCTATTAATGATCGCGGTCTTGCGTTGATCAACTGGGTTCAGGGATTTATGGCCGGTTTTGGTTTGTATCAGCAAAAGCTCAGTAATTGCTCGGATGACGTGCGCGAAGCGTTACAGGATTTCTCGGATATTGCCCGCATGGAAGAGCCCATGAACGATGACGAAGAGTCAGAACAGGCCCTGCATGAAGTGGTGGAGTATGTCCGCATTTCTGCGCTGCTGTGCTTTAACGAACTGGGTCAGTCTTTACTCGAAGACCAGCAAGATTCGCCTTCTGTCCATTAATGATTACCGTTAAACAGTTTCGCCAGCGCCAAACCCGCTTATTGCGTCAGCTGCCGCCAGCCAGTGTGCTGGTGCTGCCTTCGGCACAGCTGGTAACCCGTAGCCGTGATACCGAGTATGTGTTTCGCCAGAACAGTGATTTCTGGTATCTCACCGGCTTTAACGAGCCGGATGCCTGGTTATTACTGTCTAATCACGAACGCTATGCCGGCGAATATCGCGCCATAATATGCCAGCCTAAAGATCCACAGCTTGAGATCTGGCACGGCCGACGTTTGGGCCCGGAGCAGGCGGTTGAAACGTTTAAACTTGATGAAGCCTATTCAACAGAGGTGTTGCCTGAGGTACTAACCGAGTGGCTGGAAGGCCATCAACAGGTGTTCTTCCCACAAGGCGAGTTTGCCGCTGCCGATGAACGGGTGTTTGGCGCACTCGACACCCTGCGCAAAGCGCCAAAACAAAGCTTAGCCCCTATTGCACTGGTAGATTGTCGGCCGTTAATTCATGAAATGCGGCTGGTTAAATCCACCGACGAAATCACTGTGATGCGTGAGGCGGCAAAAATCTCCGCCCGTGCGCACTGCCGGGCTATGCAGTTTGCCTCGCCCGGCTGTTACGAATATCAGCTTGAAGCCGAATTGCATCATGAGTTTGCCATGGCCGGTGCCCGGCAACCTGCTTACGGCACGATAGTGGGCGGTGGTGAGAACGCCTGTATCCTGCATTACACCGAAAATAACCAGCAAATAGCTGATGGTTCCTTGATCCTGATCGATGCAGGGGCCGAATTTCACGGCTATGCTGCCGACATCACCCGTACGTTTCCGGTTAACGGCAAGTTTACTGCTGCGCAGGCCAGGGTGTATCAACTGGTGCTCGATGCGCAACTGGCCGCTTTGGCGCAGCTAAAAGCCGGGGTAACATTACCGGCCGTGACGGAAGTGGTGATTGAGGTTATTTGCCGCGGCTTGTGCGAATCAGGCTTATTAAAAGAAAGCCCGGAAGAGGCGTTGGCAAGCAAAAGCTGGCGACGCTTCTTTATGCATGGCCTGGGGCACTACCTGGGCCTCGACGTCCATGATGTTGGCGATTACCTGCAGGACGGCCAGCCCAGACCGCTGGCTGCTGGTATGGTGATTACCGTTGAGCCGGGCATATATATACCGGTAGAAGACGATATTCCCGAGCAATATCGCGGCATAGGGATCCGAATTGAGGATAATATCGTTATTACCGAGGATGGACACCAAATGTTAACCGGTGACGTCCCGAAAACTATTGCAGACATCGAAGCCTTAATGGCCGAGGGCTGATTGCCCGTAGAAGGATTAAACACAGTCAGTGGCAAAAAATAACCAGTCAGACATTGTTATTGTGGGTGGCGGAGCCGTGGGCTCTGCGTTGGCGCGTTTGCTGATCAGGCAAGGCCGCCACAGTGTTACCTTAATCGACGCCAATCAGTTTAGCCGGGATCCGCACAGCCATCAGGGGTTTGATGCCAGGGTAATTGCCCTGGCAAAACGCACCGAGCAGGCGCTCACGGAGCTGGGCATCGATCTGAACAAAGCCTTCGCGACGCCCATCGAACATATACTGGTTTCCGACCAGGGATTCATTGGCCAGACTCGCCTGCACGCCAGCGATTATCAGTCGCAAAGTTTTGGCCAGGTAGTGGGGATACAGGCACTTGGTCAGCAGCTTTTTCCCGCCGGGTTACCAGAACTCAGCGTGCTGGAAGGTGTAACGGTGGATGAAGTTAACCAGTCTGCCGATAGCATTGAGCTACAGCTCAGCAATGGCAGCACGTTAACCGCCGGTTTACTGGTGCTGGCCGATGGCGGGCGCTCTGAACTGGCGGATAAACTCAATTTCAAACGTAGCAGCGAAGACTACGGCCAGTCTGCGCTAATTGCCAACGTGCAATTAAGTGAGCCGCACAACGGCTGGGCTCACGAACGTTTTACGCCAAACGGGCCACTGGCCCTGCTGCCCTTTGCTGAAGATGACAGCAGTGACTACGCTAACTGTTACTCGTTAGTCTGGACCTTAAGCCACGACGAAGCAGAAGCCGCTCTGGCATGGCCTCAGGCACAATTTATCAGCCAGTTGCAGCAACAAATCGGCCACCGACATGGCGTGATTAACAAGGTGGGCAGCCGCCACAGTTACCCGTTGATGTTAAATCAGATCCGCGAATTTACCAGCCATCGTTGCGTGGTGGTTGGCAATGGCGCACAGGCGTTGCATCCCATTGCGGGGCAGGGCTTTAACCTGGGGCTCAGAGATGTACTGGAACTGGCCGGTATTCTTGCTAACGCTAACGACCCGGGTGCATTTTCGGTATTAAACCAATACCGGCAAAAACGAGTAAAGGATAAAGCCATTACTATCGGCTTAACCGATGGACTGGTGAGGCTGTTTTCTAACCGGCACGCACCGCTGGTGGTAGGCCGGAATGCCGGCTTACTGGCAATGGAATTCTGTGATGGGTTATCGCAGAAGTTTGTGCGCCAGACCATGGGTTTTGGGCAGTAATTCCGAACAATACAGGACACAAAATATGTATCAGGCGGACATCGCAATAGTCGGCGCAGGCATGGTGGGGCTGGCACTGGCCCGGTCTCTGAAAGAGGCCGATTTGTCGGTTATTCTGATCGATACCACTCCCATAGCCAAGCCTCTTTCAGAGCAGCCCGAACTGCGGGTGTCAGCGATTAACGCGGCGAATAAACAGGTGCTTGAGCAACTGGGTGTGTGGCAGCATCTCGACCAGCAACGCCTGAGTGCTTATACGCAGATGCAGGTTTGGGATCAGGATAGTTTTGGCCGGATCCAGTTCAGCAGTGAAGAAATGGGCACCTCTGAACTGGGGCATATCATTGAAAACCAGTCTCTGGTTAATGCATTACATCATCAGGTTAGTCAGCAGGCCAATGTGCAGATATTACCGTCGACCCACATTGCCAAAGTGTTAACCGGACAATCCGAAACCATGCTTATGCTCGACAGCGACGAAGTGGTGTCCTGCCGGTTGTTAGTGGGAGCCGATGGGGCTAATTCGGCTATTCGTAAATACGCCAACTTTCCGCTGACGTTTAAGGATTACGGTCATACCGCCATTGTGGCAACTATTAAAACCGCAGAGCCTCACGGTAAAGTGGCGCGCCAGGTGTTTACGCCAACCGGACCGCTGGCCTTATTACCCTTGAGCGATCCCAATTTATGCTCTATTGTCTGGTCGCAGAACAGTCAGCAAGCCGATGAGTTACTGGCGTTGTCTAACAGTGACTTCGCCAAAGCTCTGCAGGTTGCCATCGAAGGCGACGTGGGCGAAATCGCGGTTGAAAGTGCGCGCATGCACTTCCCGCTAACCATGCGCTATGCCCGCCAGTGGCTGAGCGATGGCTTAGTCATTATTGGTGATGCAGCACACACGATTCATCCGTTAGCCGGACAAGGCGCAAACCTTGGTTTACAGGATGCTTTTGCGTTGGCCGACAGCCTGCAAAAGCTGGCCGCCGAGCAGGCCGCTTTTCATCAGGCGCGTCAGTTAAGAGCCTTTGAACGGGCCCGCAAGAGTGAGGCGGTTAAGATGATTGCTGCTATGGAAAGCTTTAAACAACTGTTTGGTGGCAGCCATCCGCTCAAGAAGCTAATCCGCGGCGTGGGTATGTGCACGGCCGATGCTATCCCGTCGATAAAACAACGCTTTATTACTCAGGCAATGGGCTGGTAACACGCCAGTTGTAATACCGCCTTTAACGTCATCGCACGCCAGCTTATCGTGCTGGCGTTGCAACTCCGGCCAAGCGGGCATACAGTAGCTAAGTCTTTTTTCACTATCAGGAGCATACCCGGTATGCGAGTGTTGAATGTATTACTGCTACTGGGCGGTTTAGCCGTATTTAACAGTCAGGCGGCACCGGCCGACGAACTTCTCTCATTGCGCGAGCGCGCAAAAGTGCAGGATGCCTTGCTGGCAAAGCGGGTTAAGCAACTGTTACCACAGCTAATGACCCGCAGCGGTATTGATATGTGGCTGATGATTAGCCGCGAATATAACGAAGATCCGGTATTACGGACGTTTTTGCCGGCAGACTGGCTACAATCCGCCAGACGCACCACGGTATTAGTTATTGCTAAAGATAAACAGGGCAACGTACACACCCTGGCTGTTGCGCCGTATAAGGTGGGCAGTATGTTTGAGCGCGCGTGGGACAAAGCCGAACAGCCGGATCAGTGGCAGGCGTTAAATGCCATTATCAAGCGTTTTGACCCCCAGACTATTGGTGTGAACCAGTCTGAGATATGGGCCCATGCAGATGGCCTGACCGTAACCGACCGTACAAAATTAATGTCTGAACTGCCGTCAAAATATCAGTCGCGGGTGGTGTCTGCCGAAGCGCTGGCTGTGGGGTGGCTGGAAACCCGCATTGATGCCGAAATTGAGCAGTATAAAAAAATGGTGGCAGTGGCCCACCAGATTATAGCTGAAGGGTTCTCCGCTAAAACCATCACAGTGGGCAAAACAACCACTGACGATCTGGTGTGGTGGTTCAGAGAGCGGGTGGCAGAACTAAAACTGGCTACCTGGTTTCATCCTTCGGTATCGCTGCAGCGCAGCGATAATAAGCGTTTCGACCACGAAACCACATTTGACGATAACCACGCCGAGGTGATCCAGCCTGGCGATCTGTTGCATGTTGATTTTGGCATTACTTATCTTGGTTTAAATACCGATACACAACAACACGCCTATATTTTAATGCCGGGCGAGAATAGCGCCCCGGATTATCTGCACCAGGCGCTGCAAAAAGCCAATCAGTTGCAGGATATTTTTACCGGCGAATTCGCTGAGGGGCGGACCGGTAATGAGGTACTGGCCAGCAGTCTGGCAAAGGCAAAAGCGGCAGGTTTAAAGCCGACCATTTACACTCATCCGCTGGGCTATCATGGCCATGCGGCGGGCACTACACTGGGCATGTGGGACAAGCAGGGTGGTGTGCCGGGTGATGGTGATTATCCGCTGCACCTGAACACCGCCTACAGTATTGAGCTGAATAATGCGGTGATGGTGACCCCATGGGGTAAAGACATTCGCATCATGCTGGAAGAAGATGCATTTTTTGATGACACCGGCGTCTGGTATCTGGATGGACGGCAAACCCGTTTAATAGAGATCCCGTCGCGTTCGGTGTTTTCCCATCAGTTTTAACATCCAAACAAGAAGAACGAGATATGGATAAACGTACATTTTTAAAATTAACCGGTTTAAGCAGCGTGAGTTTGTTACTGGCCGGCAAGGCCAATGCCGCAGGACAGAATGACGAACTGGCATCACTGACTTCGCTGATAGGCGACTTGTCGCCCATATCGGTAGCTGAAAGAAAGAGCCGCATCGCCCGGGCACAATTACTAATGAGCGAGCTGAATATTGATGGCGTTGTGCTGGAGCCGGGGGCGGCGATGGTGTACTTCACCGGCATTCAATGGTGGCGCAGTGAAAGGCTGACAGGCGTGGTGATCCCCCGTGAGGGCGAAATTGGCGTGGTTTGCCCGTTTTTTGAGGAGCCCAGCATTCGTGAGTCGCTGGAAGTGGGTGACGATGTGCGGGTGTGGCAGGAGCATGAGAGCCCTTTTGCATTGGTTACCCAAATCCTTGCTGACCGGGGAATTAAAAAGGGCAGGATTGGATTTGAAAACAGCGTGCGGTTTTTTGTCTCTGATGGCATCCTGAGCGCCAATTCTCAACTGCAGGCGGTAAGTGCCGAACCGGTCACGCGCGGCTGCAGAATGATGAAATCTGCCCATGAACTGGCGCTAATGCACAAAGCCAACGAAATAACGCTAGCGGCCTATGGTTACGTGTATAAACGGCTGCGCAAGGGGATGTCTCAGACCGAAGTGAAAACCATGATGAATCAGACCATGGTGGCGCTCGGCGGCAGCCAGCCATGGAGCCTGGCATTGTTTAATGAAGCCAGCGCGTATCCTCATGGTACCCGTCAGCAACAAACTATCAACAATGGCTCTGTGGTGCTGATGGATTGTGGGTGTGCCGTGCATGGATATCAGTCGGACATCAGCCGTACTTTTATATTTGGTGAGCCTGCTAACAAGCAGGAGCAGGTGTGGCAAACCGTACGTAAAGGTCAGGACATTGCCTTTGCTGCAGCGCAATTAGGAAAGCCCGCCGGCAGTGTCGACGATGCCGTGCGTGAGTATTACACCTCAATAGGGTATGGACCTGACTATCGGTTACCAGGGCTCTCTCACCGCACCGGTCATGGGATTGGCATGGAAGGGCATGAAAGCGTGAATTTTGTAAAAGGTGAGAAGGCGGTGTTACAACCCGGGATGTGTTTTTCTAATGAACCGGGGATCTATATTCCCGGTGAATTTGGCGTACGACTGGAGGATTGCCTGTACATGACAGCAAAGGGACCAGCCTGGTTTACCTCACCACCCGTGTCGCCAGCAGAGCCGTTGGGTAAGCTCGAACCGTTACAAGCCTGATAGAAAGTGACTGGCGGCAAGGTGTCGCCAGTCACTGAGCCACGGTTAGATCATTGGTGTTACCTGTGGGTTAACTAACACGGGAATGTCTTTTTTATCAACCGGAATAAACACCGGGTCGGGCAGCGTGACTGGAGTTAGCACTGGTACCTGAATGATGCTGCCGCCGGTAACCTTGCTGAGTTGTTGTTGGCTAAGGGTAGTGATAGTTGATTTGCTCATGATTTTTCTCCGTAATTAAAAATAAACTGCCAGCTCATAGTAGTGCTTGTGCCGCACAATGAGAGCTGACAGGAAGGCCGGAAAAAAGCCAGTTTAGTCAGATCATGTAGTCGGGATTAAGTATCGAGGAAATAGTATCGATCAGCATTTTCTTGCGTAACGGCTTGGTGAGATAAGCGTCCATACCTGCCTGCAAGCATTCTTGTTTATCTTTTGATGAGGCGTTAGCCGTGCAGGCCACAATGGGGATGTTTTTGTATTGCTCGCCCGCTTCTCCGCATCGAATGGCATGGGTAGCGGCAAACCCGTCCATCACCGGCATACGGCAATCCATCAGCACCAGATCGATATCAGGGTGGGTTTTCAACAAGTCGATTGCCTGTTTACCATCTTCAGCAGAAAGCACCGAGAAGCCCGCATCCTGCAGCATGTAAAAAGCGACCTCGCGGTTTATAGGATTGTCCTCGGCTATCATGATTCGGCCCGTTTGCTGAGCCGGGATAGCAGACAAATCGACCCCTCTTTCAGGGCTGTCAGAGGAGCGCTCTAATAACGCAAGAAGCTCATTTCGTAATACCGGCTTGTGTAGCCTAAGGAAGTCATCTTCCTGCTCGGTAGAGTTTTGACTAATGTGGTGCCGTTCAACAAAAACAGCCTGATTAGCAGGGAGGAACTGGCCTGCACCGGCCTGTTTTTTATTCTTTTTCCACACGGTGTAATCTGCCTGCAGCGCCGCATCAACAATTAGCCAGTCCATATTCGGCGGCATCTTGTCAGTAAATTCGGCCAGCGAGTCGAGCGAGTCGACCAACACAAAGCGAACTTTCCAGGTGGCTAACTGTTTACACAACAACCGAGCCTGATTGTGCAATGCACTTAAAACAACCACCCCCCCTATGTTAGGTGAATGTTGCACCCGTACCGGCGCGAAGAGTGTTGCCGTTGCCGTAAATGTGCTGCCTTTATTTAGCTCACTGGTAACGCTCACTTTGCCTTTCATTAAATGTGTTAAACGCTGCACAATAGTCAGCCCGAGGCCAGTGCCTCCAAAGCGTCGGGTGGTCGATGAATCGGCCTGAGTGAAAGGTTGAAACAGCACTTCTTGCTGGGCGGGAGTCATGCCAAGCCCGGTATCTTCCACGACCATTTCCAGCAGGATCTGCTCGCTGTCCACAGGCAGGCCGCGCAGGCTCAGCCGCACTTCACCTTCGGCGGTAAATTTAATGGCATTTGAGAGTAAATTGGTTAGTACCTGCCCCAGTCGAACTTCATCCCCTGACATGCGGCTGAAGGGTAAATCGCTCAAATCGACCTCAAGCTGCACCGGTTTAGTGTTGAGGTGCGTTAATTGTTCCTCAACTATGCGCTGAATTAGCCGGTCCATTTCTATGGGCGCGCGCTCCAGCTCCATTTTTTGTGCCTCGATTTTAGAGAAGTCGAGAATATCATTGATAATGGTAAGCAATGCGCTTGCGCTGGTGCGGGCAAGCTCAAGACGTCGCTGTTGTTGCTCACTGCTGGCGTCCTGCAGCGCCAGTTGCAACATGCCCATGATACCGTTCATTGGAGTGCGGATCTCATGACTCATGGTGGCTAAAAATTCACTCTTCGCCTGATTAGCCTGTTCCGCTTCATTTTTTGCCAGTTGCATGGCCAGTTCACTGGCTTTAACGTTGGTAATGTCGGTGGCGACACCGAGAATAAACGACTGCCCGTGTGAATCTTCGAAACGAATTTTTTTGGTCCACAGGGTACGGATTTCACCATTGGGGAACTGGATTTGCTCTTCGTTTTCTGAACTGCCAGACGCAAAGGCAAGAATATCCATGCGTAAAAAACGGTTGGCTTCTTCCTTGTTGTATTCCTCGACCGTAGTATAACCTATGACCTTGTGGCGTTTATCCGGCGGATAAAGGGAAATAAATTTCTCATTGGCCATCACAATACGGTACTCGGTGTCTTTAACGAATAAATACACCGGCAGATGGTCGAACATCAACTGCTGAAAACTGGCTTTCTCTGCTAAGGCCAGTTCGATACGCTTTTTCTCATTGATATTGGTATGGGTGCCCGCCATTAATACCGCGTCGCCGCTGGCGTTATACTCGGTTACTTTGCCGCGCGCCAAAAACCAGATCCAGTCACCGCTTTTGTGCTTCATGCGACATTCAAAATCGTAGTAGGTGGCCTTACCCTGCAAACAATCCTGCAGCAAGGCGTTAGCTTGCTCGCGATCTTTAGGGTGCATGACGTTTAGCAGGGTATCTATCGACAGCGGGCCTAACTCGTTGAGCTCATAGCCCAGCATGTTGGCCCAGCGTGCATTCAGTTGCACTCGCTGGGTAGGGATTTCCCACTCCCAGGTACCGGCGCCGGTGGCTTCTACAATAAAGCCCAGCCGTTTTTTCTTGATTAGCCGGGCCTGCATAATACGCTGACGGGTAATATGCTCGCACAGGGTAGTAAGCATGGTCAGATAATGGTGCAATCGATTAAACAGCGCTTCGTCAGCAGATTTGCCTGACTTAAGCATTACGCAGAGGCTCAGTTCAATATTCAGCGGCTCACTGAATAACGTGATTGCTGCCAGTTCATCATGACCAGGCAGTGCAAAATCGAGGATACCCGCGGGACATTGCCACTGACTCTCGGCCCGAAACCGGGGCAGTAACGACTCAATAAAGTCAGTGTCCAGGGATTGCTTGGTAGTGAAGTAAAGTTGATTCCACAACGAGCGGGAATGACATAGCAGCATAGCGCCATCGAGATCCAGGTGATCGCTAAGCGTTTGAAATACAGGTGTAAGCTGGGCTGCTTCCTCTGCGGTCATGTCGCTGGTTAACAACGAATAATCATCGTCAACCAAATTGCTGTCTATGGGGGTACTTAGCATATCATCGTAAAACGGTGTCTTTGAGCAAAGTATAGTGCAAAGTAGCGATCCCCCAAGTTCTGGTGAAAATTATCGTTCTCTTAAGCGACGAGTAATAAAGTCAGCCAGTGTTCTGCTTACTACCGGGTGCTGGGTAGACTGAATAAACAGGCATACGTTGATCCCTCCCAGTGCCGGCAGATTTCGGTGTTTCAGTTCAATCAGATTCGCCGGCATACTGGAGCGCGCCAGCGCGGTGATGCCAAGACCTTGTTGAATAGCGGCCACCAGGCCGGATAAATCAGCATTGGTATAACTAATCTTCCAGGCCGTGGTTTGTTGTTTTAAGTGGGTTATTACGCGGCTGCGGTAAATACAGCCATCGGGCGCCAGCACCAGGGCGATGTTCTGGCTGATCAACGGGTGGGCAGGATCGCCGACCCACACTACTTCATCTTCCAATATCACATCACCATCGGTAGTTTGTTCCGGGTTGACCAGGGCCAGAATCATATCGAAGTCGTTACGCCTTGACGGCTGGAGGAGTTCACGGCTGAGTGCAGACGTGACTTCCAGCGAGACATCCGGATACCGTTTAGAGAATTCGCCAATCAAACCGGGAAGTAAGGTCGACGCAAATTCATTGGGAATTCCCAGGCGCATGCGCCCGCGCAAGGGCGTGGGGTCCAGACTGCGGAAAATACTGTCATTGAGTTCCAGCAATTCTTTAGCTTTAGGGTACAGCCAGTTGCCGTCTGAACTGGGCAGATGGCGCTGGCCCACTTTAGTAAACAGCTTTTTACCTAACTGCTCCTCAAGCTTTTTAATTTGCAGACTGATAGCAGGCTGGGATCGCCCCAGCCACTGACCCGCTTTGGCATAGCCGCCTTGTTCTATGACGCCCACAAAAGTGCGCAGATTATCGAGGGAGAGTTGCTTCATCATAAAGATTAGGAATTCTGATATTTAAGCTTATGTATATAAGCATTTTAAATGTATTCATAAGAATTTCCAATTTGTTGTGTTCGCCAGCCCTCCCTATACTTTTAACCATTGTCTTTACTTTGACGGGTTAGCCACCATGAGCAGCGCAACTACACAACGCACCGCGTTATACAACAAACACCTTGAATCAGGTGCCAAGATGGTCGATTTCCACGGCTGGGATATGCCATTGCATTATGGCTCTCAAATTGAAGAGCATCATATTGTGCGCCGGGCCGCTGGCATGTTTGACGTGTCGCATATGACCATTGTTGATGTCACTGGTGCTCAGGCCAAGGACTACTTGCGTTACTTGCTGGCCAACGATGTTGATAAGCTTAAAGAGAAAGGCAAAGCCTTATACAGCGGTATGCTGAACGAAGAAGGCGGCGTAGTAGACGATTTAATTGTTTATTACTTTGATGCCACCAACTATCGCATGGTAGTGAACTCCGCCACCCGTGAAAAAGACATGAACTGGTTAATGAAGCAAACCGAAGGCTTTGAGGTAACTGTTACCGAGCGCCCTGAGTTTGCCATGATTGCGGTGCAAGGACCTGAGGCCAAAGCGAAAGCTGCCGAGGTTTTCTCTAACGCTCAAAATGAAGCGGTAGAGGGTATGAAACCGTTTTACGGCGTGCAGGCCGAAGACCTGTTTATCGCGACTACCGGATACACCGGAGAAGCCGGCTACGAGATTATGGTGCCGGTAGAAAAGGCGCCTGAACTGTGGCAAAGCCTGCTTGATGCCGGTGTGAAGCCAAGCGGACTGGGCGCGCGTGACACCCTTCGATTAGAAGCGGGAATGAATTTATATGGTCAGGACATGGACGAAACCATTTCGCCACTGGAAGCGAATATGGGCTGGACTGTGACCTGGGAACCAGCTGAGCGTGATTTTGTGGGCCGTGCAGCGCTTGAAACCAAGCGTGAACAGGGTACCCAAAAACTGGTGGGTCTGGTAATGAAAGAGAAAGGCGTATTGCGCGCCGGCCTTAATGTAAAAACAGAAGAAGGCGAAGCGGGTGTGATTACCTCCGGTACCTTCTCACCAACCCTTGGGCATGCTATCGCCATGGCGCGTATCCCTGCGACAAATGGCACCACAGTAGAAGTGGAAATGCGCAAAAAGTGGGTTAAAGTAGAAGTGGTTAAGCCCAGTTTTGTCCGCAATGGAAAAAGTGTTTTATAACAATTTAACGAAGAGCAGGAATACACATGAGTACTATCCCAAATGATTTACGATACGCGGCGTCACACGAGTGGGTTCGCCCTGAAGGTGACGGAGTTTATACCATTGGTATCACTGAACACGCGCAGGATTTATTAGGTGATATGGTATTTGTTGATTTACCGGATGTGGGTGATCAGGTAAATGCCGGCGACGATGTTGCAGTAGCTGAATCGGTGAAAGCCGCTTCTGACGTATACACCCCAATCACAGGTGAAGTGCTGGCGGTAAACGAAGAGCTTGAAGACTCACCTGAACTGGTTAACTCAGACCCATTCGGTGACGGCTGGTTGTTCAGAATTAAAGCCGACGACGAATCAGAAATCGAAGAATTGCTGAATGCTGAAGGCTACGCTGCCAGCATCGAAGACGACGAATAAGTCTGACGTTACAATAATGATAATAAAGGGGCGGTTTTGGCCCCTTTGTTTATTCTTTTTACTCTATTGCAGATGCTTAACGAATTATGTCAAACGCTTCAATTTCACTGGCTCAGTTAGAGCAGAAAAACGCCTTTGTTGGCCGTCATATTGGCCCCAGCGAAGAAGAAATCCGTCAAATGCTGGACAAAGTGGGCGCCAGCTCATTAGACGACCTGATTAACCAGACCGTGCCAAACAGCATATGTCTGGATAAACCTATTGAAGCCGGCGAAGGCGCCACCGAAGTTGAAGCGCTGGCAGCCCTGAAAGCGACCGCCGCAAAGAATAAAATTAATCGCTCATTTATTGGTATGGGTTATTACGATACCCATGTACCAAATGTTATTTTACGTAACGTGCTGGAAAACCCAGGCTGGTATACCGCTTATACACCGTATCAGCCGGAAATTGCCCAGGGCCGTTTGGAAGCCATCCTTAACTTCCAGCAACTCACCATCGACCTGACCGGTTTAGAGCTGGCCTCAGCTTCGTTGCTGGATGAAGGTACCGCGGCGGCCGAAGCCATGGCGCTGGCTAAGCGTGTTTCTAAAAACAAAAAAGCTAACCTGTTCTTTGTGGCTGACGATGTGCACCCGCAAACGTTGGACGTGGTTGAAACCCGTGCTGAAATGTTTGGCTTTGGCATTATTACCGGCCCGGCAGAACAAGCCGCCGATCACGAAGTATTTGGTGCGTTACTGCAATACCCGGGAACCACTGGTGAAGTAAAAGACCTCACCGATATTATTGCTGCCGTGCAAGCCAAAAAAGGTATTGTTGCGGTGGCCACAGACCTGATGAGCCTGGCGCTGCTGAAATCGCCGGGTGAACTGGGGGCAGATGTTGCCTTAGGCAGTGCACAACGCTTTGGTGTGCCCATGGGCTACGGCGGTCCACACGCGGCCTTTTTTGCCACCCGTGATGCTTACAAACGTTCATTACCAGGCCGTATCATCGGCGTAAGTAAAGACACCCGTGGTCGTCAGGCACTGCGTATGGCGCTGCAAACCCGCGAGCAACATATCCGCCGCGAAAAAGCTAACTCAAACATCTGTACTGCCCAGGTATTACTGGCCAACATGGCCTCGTTTTACGCGGTTTATCATGGCCCTGAAGGCATTAAAACCATTGCCAGCCGCATTCACCGCTTAGCGGATATTCTGGCCGCCGGTTTAACCAAAAAAGGCCTGGCGCTTAAGCATTGCACGTACTTCGATACGCTGACCGTGCTGGTGGATGATAAAGCCAGCGTGACAGAAAAGGCCCTGACGCTGGGACTCAACCTGCGTACGGATCTTGATGGCGCGGTAGGTATTGCACTGGATGAAACCACCACTCGCGACGATATTCTGAACCTATTCAGCGTATTGATTGGTGACGATCACGGCTTGAGCATTGACGACCTCGATGCCCAGGTAACTACCCAGGGCAGCCAGTCTATTCCGGGCGATCTGGTACGTACCAGTGATTACCTGACCCACGAAGTGTTTAACAGCTATCACTCAGAAACCGAGATGCTGCGTTACATTAAGAGCCTCGAAGACAAAGACTTAGCGCTGAATCACTCGATGATCTCTCTGGGCTCATGCACCATGAAGCTCAACGCTACGGCTGAAATGATCCCGGTTACCTGGCCTGAATTTGGTCAGCTGCACCCGTTCGCGCCGCTGGATCAGGCTGCTGGTTACCAGGAGATGATCAGCGAGCTCAGCGACTGGTTAATCAGTATTACCGGTTACGATGCGCTCTCTATGCAACCTAACTCAGGTGCCCAGGGGGAGTATGCGGGCCTACTGGCTATTCAGCGCTATCACGAGAGCCGCGGTGAAGGGCACCGTAATGTGTGCCTGATCCCAAGCTCTGCCCACGGGACAAACCCGGCTTCGGCGCAAATGGTTAGCCTGAAAGTGGTGGTGATTGCCTGTGATAAGAACGGAAACGTAGACCTCAACGATCTGCGCGCTAAAGCCGAAGAAGTGGGTGAAAACCTCTCTTGTGCGATGATTACTTATCCGTCTACCCATGGCGTATACGAAGAAACCGTACGTGAAATTTGCGATATCGTGCATCAGTACGGTGGTCAGGTTTACATGGACGGCGCCAACATGAACGCCCAGGTAGGCATTACCGCGCCCGGCTTTATTGGCTCAGATGTATCGCACTTAAACCTGCACAAAACGTTCTGTATTCCGCATGGCGGTGGTGGCCCGGGTATGGGTCCTATTGGCGTAAAAGCGCATCTGGCGCCATTCCTGTCTAACCACACTGTGGTGGATATTGAAGGTGCGGATAAAGACTGTGGTGCCGTATCCGCCGCGCCATGGGGCAGTGCATCGATTCTGCCAATCAGCTACATGTACATCAAAATGATGGGCAGCGAAGGTTTACGCAAAGCCACCGAAGTGGCCATCCTGAACGCCAACTATGTGGCGCGTTCACTGGAAGGGCATTACCCGGTACTTTACAAAGGGCGTAACGGCCACGTAGCGCACGAATGTATTATCGACTTGCGTCCGCTTAAAGAAGCCTCAGGGGTGACCGAACTGGATATCGCCAAGCGCCTGAACGACTACGGTTTCCATGCGCCAACCATGAGCTTCCCGGTAGCCGGTACGCTGATGATTGAGCCAACCGAGTCAGAATCGAAGTTTGAGCTGGACCGTTTTGTAGAAGCCATGATCCACATCCGCGAAGAGATTGCCAAAGTGGAAAGCGGCGAATGGGATGCCACCGACAACCCACTGCACAACGCACCACATACACTGGCCGATATTTGCGATAACGACTGGAACCGTAGCTATGACCGCACCACGGCGGCGTACCCGGTACCTACCGTTGCCCGCAATAAGTTTTGGCCAAGTGTAAACCGTATCGACGACGTATACGGCGACCGTAACCTCATGTGTAGCTGCCCGCCGCTGGAAAGCTATATTGAGGAGTAGTGGACAGATAGTCTCTATCTTGTTACAAGAAAAATGGCGAGTCGGAGACTCGCCATTTTTGTATTGTTGTTATTAATAGATTGCACTTTAAGATGGCCTACGAGCCGAGTTGCTTGACCATAGCGCCAGCCACACTGTGAGCACTTGCCGGGTTCTGGCCGGTAATCACACGCTCGTCTTCTATTACGAAATCCTGCCACGGCTGCACTTTGCTGAATCGCGCCGCTTTGCGGGCCAGGGCTTCTTCCAGCAAAAAAGGAATATCGTTAACTGTGCCGTAGTCCACTTCTTCTTCACGTGTAAAGCTTGTGACTGATTTATTTGCCAGAAGCGCGTCGCCTGAGCTTAATGTAATGGGTAATAAAGCTGCAGGGCCGTGGCAAACCGCGCCAATTAATCCGCCTTTTTCGTAGTGAGTTGCCGCCAGTTTGGCAAACTCTTCATTGCTGGCTAAATCGCTCAGTAGGCCAAAACCACCGGGGTAAAATATGGCATCGTAATCGCCAATATTTACCTCTGAAACCGGTAGGCTGTTATTGGTACGGTTTTGAAAATCTTCGCTGGCTAGTACTTGTTGGTTAACCTTGTCGTCTTCAATGTCAGTACCGTAGATTGGCACTTTGCCGCCGGTGATTGAGGCAATGTCATAATCAAATCCATGCTGAGTAAACACGTGAAGTGCATGGGTTATCTCTGGTGAAAAAGTGCCGTTAGCCTGATCAGTGGTGCCTAGTGTGGCGTGATTGGTAACAGGGATAAGAATCTTTTTCATGATGCTCCTCTTAGATCGTTGCGTTGTTCATTTGCAATCACTATAAAACGTCCCTCATTGGATGTTAATATGCTAATTTTTGGAAATACTGTTGTTATATGGCAATAATAGAGGCAGAGCTTTGGATAGTTTTGAAGGGATCGTCGAATTTATAGCGGTAGCCGAGAGCAGAGGCTTTTCAGCCGCGGCTAAGCAGCTTGGCTGTAGCACCAGTCATGTGAGTCGTCAGTTGGCCAGACTGGAGGAGCGCCTGGGGTGTGTTTTACTCTCACGTACCACCCGCTTGGTGAGTTTGACTGACACTGGAGCGGTGTATTACCAGCAGGTTAAAGATCTGCTCACCGGCTTACAACAAGCTAATGAGCTGGTTAACCTTCAGCAAATAGCCCTTACTGGTACTTTGCGAGTGAGCGCGGCAGGCGGCTTTGCCGAACACTACGTAGCCCCGGCGCTGATGAGTTTTGCCCAGGCTCACCCCGAGCTAACTATTGATATGGACTTTAACAGTCGCATGGTTAACTTTGTTGAAGATGGCATTGATTTCGCTATTCGCTATGGTGAGCTCTCCGATTCGAGCCTGATCGCCCGCAAGCTGGTTAACCGACCGATGATGGCAGTGGCCGCCAATGATTACCTGCAACACTTTGGCGAGCCGAAACAGCCGGGCGATTTAAAAAACCATAGTTGTATAGTCACCAATAATGATACCTGGAAGTTCATCCATGATGGCGTACCGGAAAGTGTAAAAGTAAAAGGGCGCTGGCGAAGCAATAACGCCAATGCTGTACTGCAAGCCTGTGAGCAGGGGCTGGGCATAGCGTATATGCCCAAAAGTACGTTTACTGAAGCAGTTGAAGGGGGCCGCCTGATCCCGATACTACAACCTTATTGGGGGAGCGGCTCAAGTAGCTGGATTGTTTATCAGAACAGGCGTTTTATGCCACTACGTACCCGCATGGCCATTGATTATCTGGTGCAGTATTTTGACCATTGGCGCGAAGATGAGAATGTATAACAGAATTTAGCGTGACTCTGGTAGTAATCAACTCGCTGAATTGGCAACAAGTTGAGCTTATCCCTAATAAATCACGTAGGTACCCTGATGATTATGAATAGCGTGTCGCATAAGTATGTGACGAGTATTGCGCTAACAACGAATTAGGTAGGGAGCCTCATTATGCAAAAAATACCCGCGCGGAAAAAACTGCTGTTTTTTATGACGCTGATCACCACGTCCTTTGTGGCATCAGTTCAAAGCGCTTCGTCAGCAGAAATTGAAATGGAAGGTAGCGAAGGTACAACGCTTACTGGCCAGGTAATGGCATCCTTTGACCAGCCCTGGGCAATGACGTTTCTACCGGATGGCCACAGCCTGGTAACCGAAAAAGAAGGTGTCATCTGGCTGCTCGATAAAAATCAGCAAAAACGGTTTTCAGTTGATAACGTACCCAGCGTTACCGCCAGAGGGCAGGGCGGCCTTGGCGATGTGATTATTCATCCGGAGTTCGCCACTAATAATACCGTTTATGTGTCTTACGTAGAGCGCGACCCACAAGACGATGCGTTCAGCGGCGCTGTGATTGAGCGCGCCACGCTAAATATTACTAACAACAGCGCAAGTCTGGCAGACCGGGAGATTATCTGGCGCCAGTCACCGAAGGTGACCGGTAACGGGCACTATTCCCATCGTATGGTGTTCTCGCCCAACGGTTATTTGTTTATTACTTCTGGTGAAAGACAAAAGTTTACGCCAGCGCAAAATATGGCAATGAATCTGGGTAAAATCCTGCGCTTGAACGACGACGGCAGTGTGCCGGAAGATAATCCTTTTGTTGGCAATGGGGATGTTACCGGGCAAATCTGGACCCTTGGTCATCGTAATCCGTTGGGTATCGATTTTGATGCCGAGGGTAATCTGTGGGCCCATGAAATGGGGCCTCGTCATGGTGATGAGCTGAATAGTATTGAAAGAGGGCGCAACTATGGTTATCCCATGGTTTCACAGGGCGACCATTATTCGGGTACAAAAATTCCCAACCATGAAGATATTCCAATCTTTAAAGCGCCGGAAAAAGCCTGGGTGCCCGCTATCAGTCCGGCTGGGTTTATTATCTATAAAGGGACTATGTTTAGCGACTGGACCGGCAATGGCTTTATTGGCGGGCTGTCTTCCAAGGCCTTAGTACGGGTGACTTTTAATAAGGATGATAAAGGCGCCTGGGAAGTCGAAGAGGCAGAGCGTTATGAATGGGGGAAACGGGTGCGCGAAGTCGAACAGGACGATAAAGGCAACATTTATGTGCTGGAAGACAGAGAAGGTGGCCGCTTAATCAAACTTCAACATAACCATTAACCCATAACCAGCGGCTTCAATAGCAGCATGGCTTTAGCCATGCTGCTCATACCGCCTAACAAAAATGCACTGCTGACAGCGTGCACGACCATCTTGAATTATAACCACAGGCCAGCGGGTAAGAGAATTTAACCCCTTGTAGCTGCAAGCTTTTTGATACCTGTAGATAGGAAACAATACGCTTTATAAGTTGTTTATAGGGCAAACCGCTTGTATAAGCGAGCACAAAGTAAACTCACGGAATCACAATACTTTAAAATCAGTTTTAAAGCGTTGATGGCGATTGCCGATAATTGTCTTTACGCCGCTAAAGCGGCAGTAACAATACCTGGATTGACGTGGAGTCTGCGCTGGATGCGGTGCTATTAAAAACTGAGGCATCGTGAGCATGGATAGAAAGTTAACTGGATAAAGAGCAACTAGTTATTCGCCGCGAACGAGGACAGTTGGTGATAAGACGAAATAAGTAACCAGCGAGCTAATCAGTAAAAGCCGGCAGCGTTGAAAATAAGTATCGCTGCTATTTTATGCAGTGAATATTTAGAATTGAGCTAAACTTTCTATAAGTGTACGATTATGAAAGAAATTTACAAAACACTGCTTAGTGCTTGTATAGGAAGACAATGTTTTCAGATAAACGGGAAATGACAAACTTCGATAACTCCTATGATGCGGCAGAACTGAGATTTTTAGATCTTATCTGTTCACTTGCCAAAGTGTCTATTCAGGGGTACGACAAGCACAGAAAGGTCATCTACTGGAATGATTCGAGCGAAGAAATTTATGGGTTTCCTCGTGAAGAGGCCATCGGTAAAAAACTCGAAGAGCTGATTATTCCACCCCCCATGCGAAAAGAAGTGTTAACCCTGCACCAGCAATGGCTGGATGATGGGGTACCCATTCCCTCTGCTCAGTTACCGCTGCAACGCAAGGACGGCAGCATCGTGCACGTATTCTCTTCGCATGTCATGCTCAAAGCGCATACCGATTCGCCGGAGATGTTTTGTATCGACATTGATTTGAGTGAACAGCATGCGGCGCGTGAAAAGCTTGAACAAATGGCGTCTACCGATTTACTTACCGGGTTGCCCAATCGGCGTCATCTTGAAAGTACGTTACAGAACCGTATTGAACAGGCGCAGCAGACCGGTGACCAATTTGGGCTGCTGTTTCTTGATCTGGATATGTTTAAAGAGGTCAACGATACCCTGGGACACTCATGGGGCGATGAGTTATTACGTGCAGTGTCGCGGCGTTTACACGAGTGCCTTGATGGTAAAGGGCTCATTACCCGTTTTGGTGGTGATGAGTTCGTAGTGGTCAGTGATACGCTGGACGAAGCCGGGGCCAGCGAACTTGCTGGCAAGCTAACCGATTGCTTTCAGGATGCGTTTGAATTGAGTGGGGAAAATGTCCGAATTACCCTTAGCGTAGGAATTAGTTTGTATCCTCAGGACGGCGAAAAAGCCGGCGATTTGCTGAAAAATGCCGATCTGGCTATGTACGATGCGAAAGCCAAAGGGCGCAACCGTTATGAGTTTTTCAGCGCGTCCTTAGCGCAACAATTGCAGGAGCAACGGACTCTGGCAGCACAACTGCACGAGTCGTTAAATAACAACGAATTCGAATTGGTGTATCAGCCGCAGTTTGATTTAACCACGGGTAAAATAGCAGCGTGTGAAGCCTTATTGCGCTGGCGGCCCACTCAGGAAGTGGCCAGCGTATCCCCGGGCGTATTTATTCCCGTTGCGGAACGCACCGATTTGATTATTCACATCGGCCGTTGGGTTATGGAGGAAGCATGCCGGCAGGTCAAAGCATGGCGTGAAAAAGGCATTGAGATTCGGGTAGATATCAATGTATCCGGGCGCGAACTGGTTGAACCCGGCTATTTTGCAGTGCTTGATGACTGCCGTTTGCGTTATGGACTCGCCCCCCGGAATATTGGCATCGAACTCACCGAGAATATTCTTATTAAAGCGGGCAGTGATGCCCTGGAAGAACTTAAAAAGCAGCGTGAAAAAGGCGTTGAAATTTCGGTGGACGATTTTGGTGTGGGCTATTCATCACTGAGCTATTTAAAACATTTCCCGATAAGCCACCTTAAAATCGACCGCACATTCTTAAAAGATGCGCCTGAAAGTGCCTATGATGGGGCACTCATGGAAGCAATAGTAAATGTAGGCCACAAGCTGGACTTGTTGATTGTGGCCGAAGGCGTTGAAACCGAAGAGCAGTCCCGCTATTGTCAGGGCCTTAACGTCGAATACGCTCAGGGCTTTTTGTACGCCAAGCCCATGCCTGCCGATGAACTTGAAACCTTGTTACTGCCCGGTCAGTAACGTTGCATTAGTACTAGCGCTTTTTAGTCAGTTGTAACCGGGAAAACAGCGGGAAGTGATCCGAGCCATAGCCCGCTAGTCTTTCCACCTCAACCATTTCGAAATCCTTCGAGTGAAAAATGTGATCCAGCGGCCAGCGCACCAGCGGGTATTTGGCGTGAAAGGTATTATAAAAGCCGCGCCCAATACGCGGATCCTGGGCTTTGCTGAGCTTACGGAACCGTCTCGTACTGGGAGACCAGGCTACATCATTTAAGTCGCCGGAAACTATCACCGGGTCGTCATGCTCGGCCATTTCCTTACCTATTATGGCTAACTCAGTGTCCCTTGGCGCGGCAGACTCATTTTCGGTTGGGCTGGGTGGTTTGGGATGCAGAAAATAAACGGTTACCTGAGTGCCATTAATATCTATTTGTACTTCCATGGAAGGCACGTCGTCTTCTACCACATAGCGGATCTGTTCGCCTTTAAAAGGCAGCTTGCTGTATAAGTGCATGCCATATAGGTTTTCCAGCGGGCAGGCTAAGCGGTGCGGATACTCGGAGTGAATCGATGCCATGGCATTCTGCCAGTCGTGATTACTTTCCAGCAGGATCAGCATATCAGGCTGGTATTGCCCCACCAGGTTCTTCAACCCGTCGTAGTTATCGTTATACATATACACATTACTGGTAAGAATACTGAGCGTGCTGTTGTCATCCGCATGACTTACCTGTTTTACCTGTTTGGGCCACAGCACGGTATAGGGCAGGATCCAAATTGCCTGATAAATACCCGCAAGCGTCAGGGCTGTTATCATCATTGTTGCAGTGATCGGGTGATCCATCATTAGCAACGCCCAGCCAGTAATGCACGACAGAATTAAAACAAATAATTGTAAACGGGGAAACTCCCATACTCTGATAAGCCAGTGTTTACCGGGCAGGTGAGGTGCCAGAGTAGTAAACAGCATAAACAGGCTCGCGATGAGTAGCGTGATGTACATTGGTCGTCCTTGATCAGCAGGTCCTGCAGGTAAGATACCTGTATTCTTTAACTTTTAATACTTAACTGCCTTTTTCGATCAATTCAGGTGCTTACTTTTACTGGCCTGGCTATATTTTCTTTGTTGAATGTCTGGCCATAATGGTGGGAACAAATTTGTAGGAGCGATTTTCTGCTGGGGTTTTTTCCTGAGCAAGATCCAAAGCAATTGTCGCCGCGGTTGAAGCCATTAACTTAATGGGGTAGTGCATTGTGGTTAACTTAGGCCGACAGTACTGGGCTAAAATTACATCGTCAAAGCCCATTACCGAGACGTCATTCGGGACATCCATGTTGTGATCATAAAGCGTATTCATAACGCCGGAAGCCATAGCATCATTATAGGCAAGCACTGCCGTAAACTCAGTTTGTGAGGCGAGGAGTTCGCGCATGGCGATTTCGCCTCCCTGTTGGTTAGGGGAAGCAATTGCAATGTGGCTATCTGGCAGCGGGATATTATGCTCTTGTAAATAGTTTCTGATACCTTGGAGTCGATCCCGGGGATCTTCAATGTCGAAATCGCTGCTGATGATGGCAATCTTTCGATGCCCGAGTTTTACCACATGTTCTGCCATTTTATAGCCGCCAAGCACATTGTCGAGCCACACACAACGCTCACTGATTTCTTCTATATAACGGTTAATCAGCACAAAACCCGGTACAGTTCGTGCGATGTCGATCAAGGTTTCATTGTCCAGAAACTTGGAATGAACAATCATGGCTTTTACTCTGTGATCGAGCAGTGTTTCTATCGCGTCCCGCTCACTTTTTGCATTGGATGAGCCCGAACTCATCAACAACTGTGAGCTGGACTCTCTGGCGACAGTTTCAATGGCGTTGGCGTAGGTAGCAAAGAACGGATCCATTAATTCTGCCAGGACTAACCCAAGCGATGTACTTTTTTTATTCACCAGGGCCCGGGCATTAATATTAGGGCGATAGCCCATGTTCTTCATAACCCGTTTAACGTGTTCACGAGTTTTCAGGCCAACTTTGGGGCCATCATTAATGACACGGGAAACCGTTGCTGGGGAAACGTTTGCTGCTTTAGCTATATCTTTAATAGTTATCACTTTTTAACCTTAAATACTGCGCGATAGCTGGGTAAAGGAGTCTCCGTTTACCTGATATTAACAATTTGTTGTTCGCAGCATAGCACACAGGCTGCGAATTAATCGAAATCAAAATGATTTATCAATGCGCTTTTAGTCATAAGGAGGAGGTACCTTGGTCCTGGTTTTTGGGGGTTGTAAATGAATTTACCTAAAATTAACAATCCTTGTTGACATAGTAGGGAAAACGTTTTACCTTTGTCTTATCTTAATCGATTAACCTTCAGTGAAATTCTCACCTGAAGAGATTTATTAGAGGACAGTTGAACTTGAAATTATTCAACCCTATGAAAACCCTTGCGCCTTTCGCTTTAGTGGTGTCAAACCTTATTTGTGTTGAAACCGCTGTGGCGGGTGCTTTACATGAGCTTAAATCTCCTGATGGAGATATCACGGTAACCGTGAATACAGACAAAAAGGTGAGTTATTCCATTGATCTTGGCGGGCAACCCCTGCTTGCGCCTTCGGTTATTGATTTAGCTATTAAAAGTGAGTCTGCGCTTGGTTCCGGCGTTACCGTACAGGATGTCTCATACCAACAGCATTCACAGGTCCTGTTTCCTGAGGTCAGAGTGAAGTCTGAAAAGATAGTGGATGAGTATCAGGCCATGACCATTGCCTTTTCCAATGGCTATTCTGTTGAATTCAGAGCCTACGATAATGGCGTTGCCTATCGCTTTATTACGGAATTTGACCACCCCGTTACCGTGTTAAATGAAACGGCTGAATTTAATTTTTCTAAAACTGCGACGGTTTACTACCCGTTAGAAGAAAGCTTTTATTCGCACAATGAGCGAAGCTATATTCATCAGGCTATCGGCAGTATAGAGAAGACCGATTTAGGCAGTACGCCTACTCTGGTTGATGCAGGTATTGCGAAAGTCCTCATTACCGAGACCGGCTTACGTGACTATGCGGGACTGTGGTTACTGGGCGATGGTGAAGATGGCCTGCAAGCCACTTTCCCGCAACAACCCACCAAGGTAATTGATGGCGAAGCAGAGTGGATTGACCGCAACCAACCCGTTGTGGAACGAGCTGATTACATTGCTAAAACTGATGGCAAGCGAGCGTACCCGTGGCGGGTGCTGGCGATCGCTGAAAATGACGCGGAATTGCTGACCAATCAACTCACTTACCAGCTGGCTATTCCAAATAAAATCAACGACACCTCATGGATTAAGCCCGGAAAGGTGGCATGGGACTGGTACAATGCTAATAACCTCAAAGGCGTTGATTTTGAAGCAGGTTTAAATACCGAAACCTATAAGTTTTATGTGGATTTTGCCTCTCAGCACGGCATTGAATATGTCATTCTTGATGAGGGCTGGTACCCATTAGGCGACTTAATGGGCTCTGTGCCCGGGTTCGATGTGCCGGAAATTATTGCCTATGCCAAAGAACGCAATGTGGGCATTATTTTGTGGACGACCTGGCTCACTCTGGAACAGCAGTTTGATGAGGCTATGGACCGCTTTGCCGAATTAGGTGCGGTGGGCATTAAGCCTGACTTTTTCCAGCGTGACGATCAGGAAATGGTCAACTTCTATTGGAAAATTGCCGATGAAGCTGCCACGCGCCATCTGTTAGTGGATTTCCATGGCGCCTACAAGCCGGCTGGCCTGCGCAGAACTTACCCTAACGTTATCTCCCGTGAAGGCGTGAAGGGCCTGGAATGGAATAAGTGGAGCCTGGATAGCACTCCTGAGCACAACACTACGTTGCCATTTATTCGCATGGTGGCCGGGCCTATGGACTATACCCCGGGTGCCATGTCTAATGCTGTTGGACCAGCCGCTTACGAGCAAATTCAATACAGTGGTAAAGCCCCTGATCATGCTGACTTTACCATCCGCTTTAACCGCCCCATGAGTCAGACAACCCGGGTGCATCAGATGGCGATGTTCACCGTATTTGAAAGTCCGCTGCAAATGATGGCCGATAGCCCAAGCCAGTATCTCGACAACCCTGAATGTGCCGAATTTATAGCCAGTGTGCCCAGTGTGTGGGATGAGTCTATCGCGCTGAACGGTCAGGTTGGGGATTATGTGACTTTTGCCCGCCGCTCTGGTTCTGACTGGTATGTTGGCGCAATGACAGACGAAAATGCCCGTGAAATGACCATCGATTTGAAGTTTCTGCCTGCTGGCAAGTACGACATAGTGATCTTTCAGGATGGTATCAACGCTCACCACTTTGCTGAGGACTACAAGAAAGTCACTAAAACCGTTACTCACGACGACAGCCTGATGATGCAACTGGCACCAGGTGGTGGTTTTACTGCAAGGATTTCTCCGCGGAACTAGAGTGCCCCTCGTTCCGGGGAGTTTACATGGACGGTGCAAGATTCAAGGACGAATCATCTTTTCCCGACCAACCCGGCCTACTATGGTGGATTATTTCATCAGGGCCGGGTTAGTTTTTACTGCAATACAATGATTATCCGAATGGGATGAGTTCTACGAAAAAGGCCGCTTGATTACTCAGCGGCCTTTTTGCGTTAAGGGCGGCAGAAGTGGTTAGCTCCTTGTCATCTTGTTGATGTAATCGATATGACCAGGTGCTTGCCGGGCATACTGTTCCATTACCTGATTCAGTTTAGTCAGCCAGCCTGCATAATCAGCGTCGCTGTATTGCACCAGCGGGTCGGTTCGCAGGGGGAGGTTACCTTGTCCAATATGCACTGCCAGCCAGCTGGTATTGCCGAATAAATCCATTTCACCTTTGGTGATACGCCCATATTCTTTAAAGTGCGCTATTTTGGCCGCCAGTTCATCTGGTACATCCATATCCGCACAATATCGCCACATGTCAGTATCGCGGCGTTCCATTAGCTTATAATGCAGGATAATAAAGTCCCTGATCCGTTCAACTTCAGCAATAGCGATACGGTTGTACTCATCAATGCTGCGCGGGTTAAACGATTTGTCGGGGAATAAGGCCAGCAGTTTGGCAATGCCTGCCTGGATCAAGTGAATGCTGGTGGACTCCAGAGGCTCTATAAAGCCACTGGCCAGGCCGATGGCGACCACGTTTTTATTCCAGAAACGTTTACGCCGGCCGGTAACAAACTTGATCAATCTGGGGTCTGCCAGCAGGTCGCCGTCGAGGTTGTCGAGCAGTTGTTGCTGGGCCTTTTCCTCACTGATGAATGCGCTGGAGAATACATGGCCATTACCGACCCTGTTTTGTAATGGTATACGCCACTGCCATCCGGCTGTATGCGCCGTAGAGCGGGTATAGGGGATAGGCGTATTCCCTGCTGTTGGCACAGCCCAGGCCCGGTCACAGGGGAGCCATTCTGACCAGGTTTCGTAGCCGGTATGTAAAGCTTGTTCAATGAGTAACCCTCGGAAGCCGGAACAATCAATAAAAAACTCTCCCTCAATTACCTGATTATTCTCTAGGGCAACCGAGGTAATAAAACCTGTCTCCTTGTCTTTACTGACATGATTAATTTTGCCCTCTACCCGGGTTACCCCTCGTTTTTCGGCATACTCCCGCAGAAATTTGACATACAAGCCGGCATCAAAATGGTAAGCGTATTCAAAGGTAGAAAGTACATTCTTAGGATCGGGTGAGGGGTGAGTAAATTTGCCATTGCGCGCCAGATGCCAGGCCATGGCGTAGTCATCCAGAGATTTGGCTTGTCCCTGCTGGTGGGCGCTTACCCAGTAGTGATGCATAGAAACCGTATCGAACTGGCGGCCGTAGGTGCCAAAAGGGTGGAAGTAACGGGTACCATTCTGCCCCCAGTTGACGAATTCGATACCCAGTTTGAAGGTTCCGTTGGTTCGCTGTAAAAACTCGGCCTCACTGATCCCCAGTGTCTGATTGAACACCCGAATAGGCGGAATCGTCGCTTCGCCAACACCGACGATGCCAATTTCGTCGGACTCGATGAGGGAAATATCACAATTGCCTTTAAGCACATTGCTTAATGATGCTGCGGTCATCCATCCTGCAGAGCCGCCGCCCACTATTACGATTTTTTGAATAGATTGAGAGTAACTGTTTTTCATAACTTGTCTTCTTTTAACTGCCGGGCGATTGCACGTCGAAAGCAACGACCAGGCGCTCACCTTCATCAAAGGGAACTGTGGAGTGCCACATCGTGGAAGGAAACAGCACCACGTTACCCACAACAGGTTTAATTTTTAAAACAGGCGGTAAGTTAAGCTTTAACTCAGGTGGCGGTGTACCAAACTGGATAAAGCCTGCATCCGCAGCATTGGAAGAGCTTATTTCAGGAAGCTGTAAATGCAGTGCCGAACTAATCCACCCTTTGGGGTGAGTGTGGCTGACATTATATCCCTGACGGCGTAATTTTACCGACCAACTGCCAGAGAATTTAATCTTACCCTCAAGCGCCGCTGCTCTGGATTTACCTAGCAGTGGGTGAGTTGGCTCATTGTTTTGCGGTAGTTGCGCTACGTAGCTGCTGACAGTGCTTTTAAGCCTGTCGCGCAAGGTTCGTAAGATAGGCTCGTGGCGCAAAAACAGGTGCTGGTCGGTTTGTGTGCCGCCTCTGACCGACTGCTCTATAAATGGTGATTGTGAGGAATGTAATGTTTGCAGGCACTGCCTTAGTTCAGTGAGTTCGTCTTCGTTCAACTGTACAGGCATCGATTTAACCAGCTCATGATGATGCTCGAGCCACTCATAATAGGGGCTGCCAGACAGCCGCCAGATAAGAGACAAGTAAGGGATGAAGACCAGCGCTGAGGATTTTGCGACTCTGCGTATGGCGATCGCTTCCGCCATTTGAAACTGCTGCTGTTTTAGGAAATATCGTACCAGGGCAAGATCCAGTGCAGCATCATCTATATGCTGGCCTTGTTTTAACAACGCATTCAAGTTGTTTGTCTGGCCTGATTCAATTGCAAGAATAATACTGGCCATTGTGGCAAAACCGGCCAGGGACGACTGTTTACGCATGCTTTGAATGAGCTGCTGTGCAGTATCCCAGTCTTTGTGCTGCATTAATAAGTTGAAGTAGCTCTGATGAAGGGCGGCATGTTTGGGGTGCTCGCTAATGGCGTGTTCAAAGCTGTTCAAAAACGTTTCTGACTGCCCGTTAATGTATTGCAGTGTGGAGAGGAGTTTATGACCTTCCAGCCAGTCAGAGTGAACTTGCAGTTTGGCAAGCAGAAAGCGGTGTGCCTGCCCCGTCTCTCCTTGCGAAGCCATTGCCAGCGCATAGCCGTGCCAGGCTTTTTGTAAGGTGGGGGCGAGTCGGGTAATGTTACTGAAGGTGTCTGTTGCATTGAAACCGGCTAGCAGCTGACTTTGTGCCAGCGCTAATAAGGCGTCGGTATTTTCTGGCTGGTGGGTTAAAAACGCTTCAAATGCAGCGATTGATTCTGGTACCAGTTGCTCCTCGAATTGTAGCTGACCAAGCAGCAGGCACTCTGCCTCACTGGCCTGATTGCTCTCTAGCTTATTACTGAGCAGCGCTATTGCCTGGTGTGTTTGCCCTCCTGCGAGCAAAGATTTTACTGACCTGGTCAATTTTCCTCCCGCAGATCGAAAAAAGCAGGTGGCATTACGGCCACCTGCTTATCGACTATAGCGAATATTCTGGCATTAGAATAATAGTCTCACGGATGCGCTTACGTTTCTGCCTAACGCGGGTTGGGCAGATATCACACCGTTATCGGCATCCACTACACCACTTAAACCGCGTAACGCAAATTCATCGGTGAGGTTTTGCCCGATGATGGCAAACTCAAGGTTGGCCGTGGGACGATAAGCGATACTGCCGCCGAAGATAGGTTTGTTTTCGGTTTCAACACCGGCACCGTTGCGGTTTCCGTACTGACCTGACATATTCAGACCCACTCTGATTTGGTCTGAAATCTCATAGGAAGACGTTACGGCATAAGTCAGTTCCGGAATATCGTTAGCCGGACCCCAGCTTCCGCCGTTAGGCTTTTGTTCTGCATCGGTATAGGTGGCGTTAGCGATTACCGATAAGGCATCCCAGCGTAATGTGCCGTAAAACTCAAAGCCTACGGTGCGGTATTCGTTATCCAGAATACAGCCGCCGTTAGGACATGCCGGCGTTGAGGTGGGCTCATAGTTACTTTGGGTAAAGTCACCTTTAAGCAAGGTAAACTCAACGGTGTAGTCAGTTTCACCAAGGTCACCACGGTTCTTTACACCAATTTCATGCTGATTAACTTCATCCACAGCGGCCACTCGCCCGGCGCGGGTTAATGAACCATCGGGCTGAATTTTACCACTCACCGTTTGGCGGTCTGAATTGAAGCGGTTACCTTTTGAGGTGCGCACAAAGAAGCTGGTGTCTTCATTAAATTTGTACAAACCACCGAAGGTGTATGAGGTATAGCTTTCAGAATAGTCAGGATATTCTTCTTTACCATCTGCCATCAGGGTCGGGATTGGCACGCCGTCGATAACCGTGTCGAATGCTTCGCCACTCGATTGCACGGTATAACCTGACGCATCAATGGTATCGCGACGTACACTACCGTCGACAATAAACTCGTCGAATTCTAATTCCAGCGCGACATAAGGTGCTGTATTGGTGTATTCCAGGTCGTACACACGTGCACAACAATCACCCCAGTTGTCGTTAAATCCAGCCAGACCGTTCGCGGTTAACTGGTTTCCGGCGGCATCGAATAAATCCAACTGAGCTGGGTTGTCGCTGCCCGCTTCGCGGAAGTTGCGGTTAGTATGCCAGTCCATCGCGATTTTCTGGTTCATATAGAAATAGCCGGCACGGGCACTAAGCGTAGCGCCGTCGAGTGCAAACTCTTTGGATATTGTCAGGTCATTTACAAAGCTGCCAACGTCATTAATATCAGTACGAACATTGGTGTTGGTATCAATATAAGGCTTGTTGTACATCTCACCAGCCATCGGTCCGTTAGCATAACGTATAGCATCCACCACAGAGCCATTGACAGTAGATCCCATCACGTTCGATGTCATACCCGGGCCATGGAACGGTTCGGTAAAGGCACCGCTCATGTCGGTCCAGCGCATTTTGTTATCCACTATAATGTCATTTTCCATGACATAGTGAACTTCGTTGCCCAGTGCCAGTGCTTCGGTGGTAATACCTGACATATTGACCCGTTCAACCGCGCCTTCATTATTGACAATCAGAAAGCTCTGGTTGAGGGTGGAGAAGTTGGAAGCTGAGCGACCATCCATGCCCGGATAGGGTCTGACGTCAGAGATCTTGTTACCACTGACGTTGGCATAAGCCAGTGAGCCGGTATAGAAAGGCTCTTGTGTATCGGCAGCTTTCAGATAAAAACGCACGTAGCTCTCATCATCTTCAAGGTATTTGGTCAGGTTGGCTTTAAGTTGCATACTTTCAGAAGTATTGAAGCCGTCGTCCAGCGGGCCACGACCTGTTTTCATGTAGCCGCCAACGTGATAGATCACCGAATCTGAGGCTGAACCACCATAGCGAAAATCTACGCGTTTTTCGTCATAACCAATACCGGTAGAAAGGCCGACGTAGCCGCCTTCCACATCACCAATATGGGAAATATAGTTGATAATTGCCCCGGGCGCTTGTGAAGCGAAGGTTGCCGCGGTGCCACCACGAACAGATTCAACCCGAGCCGTTGAAGCATCAAATCGTGTCCAGTAGTCATTGTTACCAAACTGCATATCCCCAAATAAGACAGTAGGCAGACCATCTTCCTGAATTTGCACAAATGGTGAACCACCAGTTGCCACAGGTAATCCTCGAACCGCAATATTGGCGTTACCGCCTGGGCCGTTGCCGCCGTTTGCCTGGATACCAGGTATCAAACGGAATAACTCAACCTCTGAGTTGGGTTTAAAATTTTGAATCACTTCATCATCAATACTGGTTACCGCGATGGCCGACTCAATTTGTGAGCGTCCGCCTACCGTACCGGTTACTACGATGGTTTCAAAGGCATCCTCTTCAGGTGCTGTGGTTTCATCAGCCGCGACGGCGGAGAAACTTACACCAATCATTACTGAAGTAATGGCGGCGGCCAGTCTAGTCTTGGGAAATATTGGTTTTATTGATGTGGTCATTTACGTTTTCTCTCTGTAACAAACCCTAAGCCTCAAAAGTTGTCTGTGTGCCAGGGGAAACTTCGCAGGCAACTTTATTCGTAGCTTAATCGATTAAGCTTGGGTAAATATTAGTGAAAACGTTTTCCTTTGTAAAGTTTTTGTTATCGATTTTTACTAAATTAACGTTCTATTTTTGTGTTCGATATTTAACCGATTGTTTGTATTGGTAAAATTTTTTGATGTTGTTACAAGTTTGTGTCATTTCGATAAATTCATAACACGATTCTGGCAGTGTAAAATCGCGATGATTGTTACTGGTGGGAGGTTTTCTTCAACTTTTGGGTAAATGTGTTTCCCTTGTTTTTGGCAACCATAAAAATACTTTACGATTGACCTCTTGTTGCGTTATACCACTAACACTTACTATCTGAGTTTTCTTAAAGTTGTTGTCTCTATGTATCAAAATTTTCAAGCTGAACTGGCCTGGGCCACGCTCCATATGCCGCGCACTCGCGCTGCAATCAGTGCTTTACCCGATTTAAAGGGCGTAAAACTCGCCTGCAATATGCATCTGGATTTAAAAATGGCACCACTGGTGGCCGGTTTACTCGATGCGGGTTGTGAAGTGTTTCTGACTACCTGCAACCCCACTACCGTGCAGGATGATGTGGTGTCGCACCTGGTTAGCAAAGGCGCGGTCGCCCATGCCTGGCGTGATATGAGTGATAAGGACTGGTCTGACTCATTTGATAAGGCACTGGCCTGGGGACCAACCCATTTGTGCGAAATGGGCGCCGACCTGACTACACGCTTACACGAAGGTAATCTTCAACCAGATATCATTGCCGGCCTCGAAGCAACCGGCTCAGGGATTAACCGGTTGGGCAATGTTACACCCCGTTATCCCATTTTTAACTGGGATGACCTGCCGGTAAAAGAAGGGCTGCATAACCGCCACATGGTGGGGCTGAGCGCCTGGCAAACCTTTTTCCAAACCACGCATCTGACGTTGCACGAAAAGGTGGTTGTGGTGATTGGTTATGGCTTAGTGGGGCAGGGAGTCGCTGCTTCGGCCAAAGCCTTCGGCGCGCAGGTACAGGTTGCGGAACTGGATCCGGCGCGTGCGCTGCAGGCAAAATATGATGGCTGGCCGGTGGTCGATTTGAGTGAGGCGGTGAAAACGGCAGATGTAATTGCCACTGCCACCGGTGCTTATGGGGTAGTGAGTGCAACGCATCTTGATAATATGAAAGACGGAACCTTTATTTTAAACGTGGGCCATGTCGCGCAGGAAATCGATGTGCCCTACCTTAAACAGAATGCTTCTCACAGTGAGCCCATGCCCTATGTTAATGCTTACCAGCTGGGCAACAAAACACTGTTCTTACTGGCTGACGGTTCCATGTTTAACCTTACTGCCGGCTATGGCGACAGCTTGAATGCCTTTGATGTAACCCTAGCGGTAATGGCGGCTGGGATTGGCCACATCGTTGGCGAAGGAGCATCAGCAGAAAAAGGGCTGTATTTACTGCCTGAGGATGCCTGGAAGCGCGCGCTCTGATAACGCTGTTACCAGAAGGGGCAAACACCTCTTCTGGTTCTGATCTTTTTCTCGTTTATTCCTAAACCTATTTTCTGCCCCCGTCGGTAAAGCCAACCCTAGCGTTACCGGTAAAAAAAGTGTTATCTTTGGCGCTGAAATTCATTTGTATGACAAATGCCTGGATTTAACCTGAGAAAATAACGATGACAGCAAAAACAAATGACCCGTTAGTGGCCCAGCGTGCCGACCCTTTTGTGTACAAACACAGCGACGGTTTTTACTATTTTACCGGCTCAGTGCCCACTTACGATCGCATTGAGTTGAGAAAGTCTGAGACCATTGAAGGCTTACAGGACGCCGCAACATTTGATGTGTGGTTTAAACACGACAGTGGCCCTATGAGCCGCCATATCTGGGCGCCTGAGATACATTACCTCGATGGCAAATGGTATGTCTATTTTGCCGCCAGTCAGGAAGATGACATTTGGGCATTGCGGCCTTATGTACTTGAATGTCAGGGGCAGGACCCTCTCAACGACGAGTGGGTCGAATTAGGCATGATGCAAGCGGCCGATGGCGATGAAAAATCCTTTATCGACTTCTCCCTTGACGCAACTGTTTTTGAAAATAACGGCAAACGTTATTTTTGTTGGGCCGAGAAAACCGGCGGACAATTCGCCGCATCCAACTTGTACCTGGCTGAAATGGAATCGCCCATTAAGTTGAAGACTGTCCAGTTTATGTTAACTACGCCTGATTACGATTGGGAGCGGGTTGATTTCTGGGTAAACGAAGGCCCGGCCGTGTTAAAGCACAATGGTAAGATATTCATTGCTTTTTCGGCCAGTGCCACCGGCGCCTGCTACTGCATGGGCTATATGGAAGCCGATGAGAACGCCGATCTGCTGGATCGTAATTCGTGGACCAAAACCCGCATGCCGGTACTGCAAACCGATTACGACAAGAAAATCTTTGGCCCCGGCCATAACTGTTTCACCGTAGCCGAAGATGATGTCACGCCATTATGTGTTTATCATGCCCGGGATTATGAGCACGCCGTCGGCGACCCGTTGGTGGTGCCGAAAACCGATACCCGGCCGCTGGAAGAAATCAAACGGGATCCCTTGTACGATCCCAACCGTCACGCTCGTGTAATGGAAGTTAAGTTTGATGCCGCGGGTAAACCCGTGTTCGAACTATACTAAACCGCGCTATGCCCGCCGCTTTAGTCAGCGGCGGTCTTCTTTTTTACCTTCGATACAAGGTGGCTATCCAGCGGACATGTCTGCAAAGCGAAGGTAAGCTGACGGTCGGTGACAATTCCTCAAAAACGCTATACTCTTAAGCGATGTGATTAAATAAACGCCATGTTCTTCGGTTTCCTTTGACCGCTGATTGTTGTTGGTGACGGTTTCGGCTGATATCCGACAAACAAGGAAAGTGACATGGCTACCTCTGAAAACGGGCTCTCCAGCCCCCAAAGTACCTCATGGTCTGACTTTTACACCAGCGTTAAAGCCAGCGGCTTTCATTTTGTTTTTGTGGTGCTGATCTGGGCGTTTTTCTTCGGCGTCGGCCAAATCCAGGACATGATCCAGCAAACCAATGGGTATGGTGTGGATGAGTTTGGTTATTCACTGCTGTACGTCTTTGCCAGTGTGTATTTTTCGCTGGTGGTGTGGCTTACGCTCCGACTTATTTTTGATATCAAAAGCTATGAAGTACAGCAGGGCGTTTGCGTTTCACTGCTGAGGTATATTCTGCATAAACATGAGGCGAGCCGGCAACATTATTATGCCGGCCGCTGGGGGATTCAGTTGCCACGCTATTTGTCGGCTATGCCACCACTGGGGGCTATTGTCTATGCCGTGTCGAGCGCGTTCTGGTGGGTTGCGTTGTTGGCCGTGTTAAGTACTTCGTTGGTACTCCTCTTTTTAGTTAAACGGCCTAAAGATTCCCATGCCTTGAGCACCCAAAGGTGGTTCTGGATCCTGCTCGGGCTGTTTGCGGTGAGTGCCTTTGGCGCAATCTTTTTTCAGTCTGTGTTTATTACGTTGTTTAATGGTTTGAATCTCATTTGGTGGGGGCTGGCCAGCATGTTGTTTGGCTTTGTGCTCACCGCGTACTTTATGTTTGATACGCTTAATTATGCTATTCGCCGCTTTGCCATTCAGTGGCTGAAACACGCCTTCAGCAAACCTTATCCGGTGCTAATTCCGATTATTCTGATCCCCTTCGTGGCCGGAATATTGCCCACTTCCGATAATCATCAGGTGCGATTTATGGCAGCGCCCAAGGGCACATTATTGTACCCGGTAGAATCACTGACGGTAGCCTTTGACAACTTTAAAAACAGTGATGCCAGCAAAATTCAGTTTATCGATGAGGTGAATAAAATCACCTATGTGCCGGTGTTTCTGGTGGGGTCCCAGGGCGGCGGACTGCGCGCTTCCTACTGGACTGTGCTGGCGTTAAACCGTCTGGAAAAACTGTTGCCGGGATTCAGTAATAATCTGTTTCTATTAAGCGGGGCGTCGGGCGGTTCGGTGGGCAATGCTTTTTACTTTGCCAGTAAACAGGTGTCATCACCGGGGACTGACTGCATACTGGAAGATCTGGACCCGTCCCTCAGTGCCGATCTCTCAGGGGCTGCTGATACCTGCTTTTTGAGTAACGCGGTGGGTAAAGACTACCTGTCGTCAGTGGCCACCTCATTTATGTTTAATGATTTGCTGTATTCCTTTCTTCCTGCTCCTATACCGGTTTACAAAAAAGATCGCGCCACCTACCTGGAACAGTCTTTTGAAAAGGGATTTGCCGAGGTGTACGGTAAGGTGGATGATGGAACGGGCGAGGCAGTTTCGACTTTGGGTTTAGGCTATAAAAGCTTTTACGGTAACGGCCAGTGGACGCCGTTATTGCTGGGCACATCCACCATACAGGAAACCGGGTTAATGTCGGTTTATGCCCCGTTTCCGATTAAAGGCGAGGTCTTTAATAACAAACTTGATACCAACTTATTTATTAACTCAGCAAAGCCGAAAGAGTGGGTCACCAGCAACACGGAACCGCCTGTGTTGGATATGCGTTTAAGCACAGTCGCGGTTAATTCAGCAAGGTTTCCTTACGTTACCCCCACCGGCACTCTAAACGTCGAAGCGCCTCGCGCTGAGAAGTTTCATACTGCCGACGCCGGATACTTCGATAACTACGGTGCGGCCACCTTACTGGATGTAATGGAGGAGTTACTGCCGCCGGTTGATATTAATACCCAAGAATGGCAAACCGTCTATGTACCCATTCCGGTGATCCTCAAAAATGACATTCTTATAGATAAATACCGTCAGCATAATTCCCGCAGCGTATTTGATATTAGTGAGCCGAATATCTCGGCCGGAACCCGCAGCATTTTTGGCCATGAATTGCTTAGCCCAATTCAGGCCCTTATTGAAATCAGGGGAGGGCTGGCAAATACCAAGCTGGCTGAATTGATTGCCTACCAGAAGCGCCATCCTAACGTTCAGGCCATGCTGGGGCTGCTGCAAAGCGATTCCGTGCTGGTCTCCATGTTGCCGGAAAACTCGCCGCTGATTGCCGTTTATTACCAAAAACTCAAAGACGAACCCGGTACTACCACTATTGAGCCGCCGTTAGGGTGGTGGCTGTCAAAAGAATCCAAAGAAGATATGTTGTGCCAGATTTTACTGTTTCCGAAGCAGGAGTACCGCGGTGACAGCCCTATCTGTAAAGCGATCGAAAAGCGACTTTAACACCAGTTATTCACCAGAAGGAAAACGGGCATGTCAGGCAGCTCAATATTCAGATTTAAGTGGTCTCTAGGCACCATCATTATTGTGTCAATCGTTGTGTTGTACTTTGCTTTTAAAATCAGTAACGCCATCGATAGTATTAAATACGCGCTTACGCCGCCTGAATTACCTGCCTACCAATCGTTGGAGACGGAGTTCCTTAACCCTTCGGGCTGGCAGGATAAGTCGTCCGAGTGGTTTCATCACGCTTCTCAGGGCACGGCGACCATTCCGGTTCCTTACGCGTGGCTGATTGCCCTGGAAGCGCCTAAATCCAACCCCTGGTGGTTGTTTTTTGGTGAGGAGCCGTTGTTAACCGGCGAGTACCTGTTACGCCATGGTTTTATTGCACAGTCGCCCTCGGCGTATAACCCGGAAGGCCTGCCGGTTGGGATCGCCAAAACCGAGAGTATTTATTTTGCAGGCATTAACCGTAAAGCTACGGCAGCCGGCTTTACCTGTGCTGCCTGCCACACCGGCCAGTTAACTTATAACAATAAACGATACGTGATTGATGGGGCACCTGCTTCCACCGATTTGGGGTTATTTACCCGGTCTTTGGGTGCGGCGCTGGGCCAAACGGTGTTATCTGGCAAGGTCAATATTCTCAACGGCCGCTTTGACCGGTTTGCCCGCCGGGTTTTGGGCAGCAACGACAACATTGTTACGCGCAATCAGCTTAAAGACGACCTCAATGCCACTATTGCACTGTTGGCAAAAAGTAGCGACACCATTGAGGTAACTGAAGGCTTTACACGCCTGGATGCCTTAAACCGGATAGGAAATCAGGTTTTCAATAAGGATATGTCGCGACCCGCCAATTACTCTCCTATTAATGCTCCGGTTAATTATCCGCATATCTGGACTACCTCCTGGTTTAACTGGGTGCAGTATGATGGCTCTATTATGCAGCCTTTAATTCGAAATGCCGGCGAGGCGCTGGGTGTGAGTGCTTATGTTGATACTACCGGACCGAAAAACCAGCGTTTTGCATCGTCGGTGAACTACCAAAGCCTGGTGGAGATGGAAGACTGGCTCGGTGGCACCAACCCGAAACTTAATGGCAACCAGTTTAATGGCCTGCGGGCGCCAGACTGGCCCGATAGCTTTCCGGCAATCGACATCGCTCGGGCGCAACAAGGCGAAAAGCTCTATCAGCGACTGTGTCAGGGGTGTCACTTACCGTCCGTCGACTCGGCGGCTTTCTGGGAAGACCGCTACTGGCAACCCATCCGCTACCAGTATCTCAACACCGAAATGTCCACCCAGGCACCTTATCTGACGTTGCATATTATTCCGTTGCAGCACATTGGCACCGATCCCGCCCAGGCCAGGGTACTGGAAACACGTACTGTCGATACTACCGGCTTAAATCTGGCAACCGAGGTTTGTACGCCGGTACAGGTTACTGCTGACGGGCCTGCAAAATTAGCCTATGTGCCGTTAAACGACAGCGCAACGGCAAATTTCGGGTTGGCACTGGGCGCATTTGTTGAACGTACAAATCAGCAGTGGTTTAAACAAAGCTACATTTCTAAACCGCGGCAAAGGCAAATGGAGGGCGCACGGCCAAATTGTTTGCAAGTGGGGGCGGGCTATAAAGCAAGGCCGCTCAATGGTATCTGGGCCACGGCGCCTTTTCTGCATAATGGGGCAGTGGCTACTATTTACGATCTACTGAGTACCGAGCGTCCCGACTTTGTGATGTTGGGGGGACAGCAGTTTGATGCCGAGAAACTGGGTGTGTTACAAAGTGAGTTGGTGAGTAATTTTACCGCTAAGTTTGCAACGGTTGAGCACGCCATGACGCCCGATTATCAGCATGGCTACTTTTTGCTGGATACCCGGCAGAGCGGGAATAAACAGAGCGGCCACTGGTTTGCCGACAAGGCGTCTGGCAAGCAGGGAATAGTAGGGCCCGAGCTGCAAGAAGAACAAAAGTATGCGCTGATAGAGTATCTTAAAACGCTCTAGCGCAGCGGTGTTGAATAAACCCGGTTTTAATTGCATCTAATGCTGGGGGAAATGAGTATTAACCGGTACATTATGTGGCAAGCGTATTTCAACAACGTTTGATTTCGTTAAAGTGTCATGACGGTGAGGAGCAGCGGTTGTCTTTGTTGTAATCAGAGGAGTGTGATGGGTAACTATCAGGCTTTCCTGCACAATATTGACAGAGTCTTAGCAGACTGAAATAAAATGACTATCCTTTAACGAGTATTTAAGGATAAATGTGGTGCAATGAGTTCACAGCCATCGCTTACAATTCAGCAAAACCTGACAATTCGGTTGTTGCGGGTACTTCGTTATAACAAGGCCCGTATCGAGCGGGCGCAGGCGTTATTGCCGCCAGAGCGCCGGCCGTTATTTCATGTCATTCCCTTTTTACTGCACGTAAATCATCCTGACCTGCCCGGCTTTGTGGAGGCGGAAGCTGAGCTGTTCTTTGGCCTGAATAACTTTAGTTTTCGTGACGAAATAAAAGACGCGTTGTTTACTGTTTTTCCTCAGCATCAAGACTTATTTGACGACATCAAGTCTGTCTGGCCCCGCCAGCGAGCCATCGATGCACTGGTATTAATGGGTAGCATTGGCACCATTGCCCAATCGGAAAAATCTGACTTTGATTACTGGGTTTGCGTGGATGGCAATAAGCTGAGCGGTGCCTCGCTGGATGCCATGCAGCGCAAATTAAGTGCTGTTGAAGACTGGGCGATGAGCTGCTACGACATTGAAGTGCATTTTTTCCTGTCGGATATAGAAAAAGTCCGCAACAACGATTTTGGTGTGGCTGAAGGTGAAAGCGCAGGGTCGGCGCAGGCGGTGTTCTTAAAATCGGAGTTTTATACTACCAATATCGTGGTGGCCGGCAAGGCGCCTTTCTGGTGGTTAACGCCCGATGCCACCACTGAGCAGCAGTATTATTCGCTGTTGAACGCACTGGAGGAGGGCGGCTCGCCGGATCCCAACTGGTTTATGGATCTGGGCCATCTCGACAAGCTTGATATCAAGGAGTTGTTTGGTGCCGCCATCTGGCAGTTGGGTAAAGCCATAGATTCGCCTTTTAAGTCTGTATTGAAAATGGCCAAGCTGGAGGTTTTTCTGGAAAACCTGGAGCACGAACAGCCATTGTGTAATCTGCTGAAAAAACGGGTACACCATGGTGATGATGCGCCAGGCAATGTGGCCAATATCGACCCCTATGCACTGATGTTTGATCAGCTGTTGAGTCATTACCAGGCGGTCAATGAGCCGGAAACCGTGTTGCTGTTGCAGCAGTGCCTTTATATTAAGTGTAACTGTCAGCTCAGTCAGCCCGTGGCAGAGAGTGATATTACCTTTAAACGGCGCATTATTGCTGGCTTAGTAAAAGAATGGGGCTGGACCAAAAGTCAGATCCGCCATCTGGATAATTCCCATAACTGGACGCTTACCGAATTAGTGCAGTTGAGCCGTAAAATTCACCGCTTTTTAATTTACTGCTACCGGCGAATGTCGGCCCAGTTACAAATGGATAATCAGTCGGTGAGCCGGGAAGATATGGCTGTTCTTGGTCGTCGTCTCGACACCTTTTATTCCAAGAAAGAGCATAAGCTGGAGTTTTTACGCATCGGTTTTGATGACAAGGTTTTTTGCCCGGTCATTACCATTAAACAGCATCGTCGTAAAAATGGTCAGCAGGTCTGGGCAGCCTATTATGACGATCAGCTCGGCGTGCTGGGTAAGAACCAGGAAAAAGCCCGGATCAGCGTAGCTGAGTCGCCGGTCCGACTGATTTTATGGTGTGTTTGTAACCGGGTTATAGACATTAGCACCACGGTATTACTCGATTATGATACCGATCCGGTGACCGACAGTGACATCCATGCCCTGATTAAGCATTTTGGCAATATCTTTGGGCCGGTGCGGGTTAATGCCATTCCACGGGAAGCCCTGTTAAGCCCGATGCAAATCAAAGCCTGTATGGCGGTGGTTAATTTCACCTCGAGCCGGCTTAAACCCTCGGTTGAAGAGGTAACCGTGATTTACACTACTACCTGGGGCGAAACGTATGTGGTCCCGGGGAAAGACTCACTGGATAAACTGTGGTTTGAGTTACAGGAGTCCGTTCCCCGCCCGCCTTGCTACATTTTTGTGCCGGAAAGTTCGCAGCGCAAACGGATTTATCAGGCTTTCATCGATGCCGCAGAGCAGGACTTTGAGTTGCTCAACTACTGGTAGTTGCGAGTGCAAAAAAAAGCTTACCCGGGCTTTAGCAATGCTGCCCGGGCTCACATATCGCTTTTATCACTGCGAAGTTAATTAACGGAAGTCAGGTGATCACGCACCAACTGGGTAAATTCGCGACTCGACTCCAGCGAAGGCACATGGCCGGTTTGTTTAAGCTCGGCAACAGGTTTGTTGAGTGCTTTACCCAGTGCGATAAGATCTGAAGTTGGGGTTGCCACATCATCTTCACCGGCAACCAGTAGAACCGGAATGTCGGTAGCTGTCAGCGACTCGCTCATATCCTGTTCCCCCAACCATGCACATAACAATCCGTAGGAATGATCGTCGGTATTGGCTAGCAGGGACGCCCACTGAGACAGCAGGTTAGGGTAACGTTCTGTACTTTGTGGGCTGAACCAACGGGTTACCAGGCCCGGAGCCAGTGTGCTCAGGCTTTCCTGCATCACTTTAGCCTGGCGGTCCAGCCAGCCTTCCCGGCTACCAATTTTCATACCCGTGTTAGTTAACGTGGCGCTAAGCAGGCGCTCGCTGGCCGACGCTAATAGCTGCTGGCCTAACATGCCGCCAATGGAGGTTCCCACAAAATGAAAGGTAGATATGCCCAGCTCATCACAAAGCTGCAGCAGATCATCAACCAGTCGCGAGTCTTTAAGGCTGGTGGTGTCAGCACTGTATGGTTTGCTCCCACCGTGACCGGCTAAGTCAAAGCGCAGAATACTGAAATTGGTGGTCAGGTCGGGCACCAGGTAATCCCACACATGCATATTCATGCCCAGGGGATGGGCTAATACCACCGTGGGTTTGGTTGGATTGTCGATAAACTGGTAGTGAATACCTTGTTTCGTTGATACTGGCATAACGATGTCCTAAACCCGTTTTAAAAGTGTGGCGATGCCCTGACCCACGCCAATGCACATACTGCATAACGCGTAATCGGCAGATGACTGTTCAAACTGCAGCGCCGCCGTTTGCAGTAAGCGTGCACCAGACATGCCCAGCGGATGGCCCAGAGCGATAGCGCCGCCGTTGGGGTTTACGCGACTGTCATCAGCGCTCAGTCCCAGCTCCTGCATACAACCAAGCGCTTGTGCGGCAAACGCTTCGTTTAGTTCTATTATGCCGATATCGTCAAGGCTTAGCTGCTGTTTAGCAAGTAATTTCTGCACTGCCGGTACCGGGCCAATGCCCATTACCGACGGTTCAACTCCGGCGGTGGCCATGCCTTTGATTTGCGCAACAGGCACCAGATTGTAGCGTTTCACCGCGCTTTCACTGGCGACCAGCATCGCCGCCGCACCATCGTTGATGCCCGAGGCATTCCCCGCGGTCACACTACCATTTTCCCGGAAGGGCGCTTTCAGTTTTGCCAGCGCTTCCAGCGTGGTTTGCGGGCGCAGGTGTTCATCTTTATCGATGATTACCGGATCGCCTTTTCGTGGCTGATAGCTTACCGGCGCGATTTCTTTAGCAAAACGCCCGGATTCCTGAGCGGCGGCGGCTTTTTGCTGTGACTGACTGGCAAACACATCCTGGGCCTCACGACTGATACCATAACGTTCTGCCACATTCTCTGCGGTTTCAGGCATCGTCTCGGTACCATATTGGTTTTTTAGTGCCGGGTTAATGAAGCGCCAGCCCATGGTGGTATCTTCCAGCTTCTGGCTGCGATCGTACGGCCCGCTGGATTTACCCATGACAAAAGGCGCCCGGGACATGGATTCAACACCACCGGCTAAAATCAGATCGGCATCGCCCGTCACAATACTGCGATAAGCCAGGCCTACGGCATCCATGCCGGAACCGCACAGGCGGTTAATGGTTGTGGCTGGTACCGAATGGGGCAGTCCGGCCAGCAGTGTAGCCATTCTGGCTACGTTACGGTTATCCTCACCGGCCTGGTTGGCACAACCAAAAAAGGCATCATCAATGGCGTCAGCAGGCAGGTCCGGGCACTGTACCAGTACCGCCTTAATAACCTGGGCTAACAGATCATCGGGTCGAATCGGTGCCAGTGCGCCGCCATAGCGACCAATTGCTGAACGTCTTGGATGACAAAGATATACATTCATTACGCGCTCTCCGTTTTATTGTGAGCTTCGGCGGTAACCCGTTTAAGTTCCCGCAATACTTCAATTTCTCGTTGGCCCGGCAGATCGGTAGTTTGCAAGGTATCGGCAAAACGTACGTCCCAGCCGGTTGCCTCGGTGACCTGTTCTCTGGTTACGCCAGGATGCAAACTCACCACAATCAGCTCGTTGGTTTCAGGCTCCGGGCGCAGAATACATAAGTCAGTGATCACCATAACCGGCCCTTTGCCGATGGTGTTTCTGCCTCGTCGCGCCTGGCCATCACGGCCAAAGCCCAGCGTGGTGACAAAGTCCACGTCTTTCACAAAGGTTCGTACCGAATGTTTAAGGGTGACAATCACCTCTTTTGCATTGGTCGATATTTCCGGTGCGCCACCGCCACCCGGCAAGCGTACTTTCGGATTAGCATAACTGTGCGCGCCGTCGGCACCGTCGGCCGGGTGATTCGCTGCGATAACAGTGGTATTGAGGTTGGCGTAACGGTCAATTTGCGCCGTGCCTAAAAAGCCAACATCAATATGGCCACCTTGCAGCCAGTAACGAAACATTTCCGGCACAGAAACGGTGGTTAAGGCCGATTCACACAGCTCACCGTCACCAATGGATAAAGGCAGTACGCGGGGTTTGGTTTCAATTGTGCCTGACTCGTAAATTAAGGTGATGTCCGGTGCGTGGGTCAGCCGCGCCAGGTTGGCCGCCTCGCTGGGCAGGCCAATGCCAACAAAGCAGGTCGAGCCGTTATGCAGCGCACGGGCGGCGGTAATGGTCATCATTTCAGCGGCGCTATATTGCTCTGTACTCATAGTGCGTCTCCGTTAAATATTTGTTCATCCAGCCATTTGTTAAAGCTTTCGCGGCTACGGCTAATGCCGTCCCACTCTTTGTAATAGCTGTTATTGCGCGGATAGTAGCCCTGGGCATAAGACGGGGATGCGCCGCCGGGAACGGTGGCAATGGCATCGACTGACCAGGCAGGCAGAACGCAGCTGTTCGGGCTGGCGCCTAGGTCATCAACAATTTCTTCAACGGTGACAATGCAGTGGCGGGAAGACAGCGCTACTTCTTTTTGTACGCCAACAATACCTTCCAGCAGCACGTTGCCAGCTTTGTCGGCTTTTTGCGCATGGATGATGCCGATATCCGGCTTGATGGCCGGTACTGCCGCGAGCTCTTCGCCGGTGAACGGGCAAAAAATTGCTTTAATGTTCGGGTTGACGTCTTTTAAGTCGCTGCCGACATAACCACGAAATACCGCCATGGGCAGGCCTGAAGCGCCGGCCTCGTAGGCGTTAGCCATTGCTGCATGGCTGTGCTCCTCAATCTCAAGAGGACGGGGGTAGCTGTGTTCAATGGCATCGCGAACACGGTGCAACGAGCCCACACCCGGGTTGCCGCCCCAGGAAAATACCAGCTTACTGACACATCCTGCGCCAACCAGCTGATCGTAAATCAGATCCGGGGTCATGCGGATAAGGGTCAGATTGCGGCGTTGCTGACGAATGATCTCGTGGCCTGCAACAAAAGGGATTAAATGAGTAAAGCCTTCAAGTGCAATGGTATGCCCGTCGCGCACACCATCTGCAATGGCTTGTGAAAGAGTAGTAAAAACTGCCATAATAAAAGTTCGCTATACGAATTAAAATTCACAATGCAAACAAAATAAATGATCTGTTCCGTGCTGGTCAAGAATAAATTGTTAAAAAAATGCGCAGCGCGGGGGCTTTTTCCGATTATGTGGCTGAAAAAAATAGAGAACTGGTACTTAACAGCGGAATAAGAAATAATTGCGCAGACAAAAATGAGAATGACACCATGAGTGATGACAAAATCCTCCCTGATCACAGGGATTATATAAGCGCCCTGGCAACCGGACTGGAAGTACTGGCGGCTTTCGACGCCGAGCATCAGCAGATGACACTGACCCAGGTTGCCGAGCGGATGAACATCGACCGCGCCAAGGCGCGTCGCTTTCTACTCACGCTGCATGCCCTGGGCTTTATCCGCCGCGACGGCAGGGTGTTTGCGCTCACTCCTAAAGTACTGACGCTGGGGCAGGCGTATACCGCCAGCAATAACTATCTGGCCGTGGTGGAGCATTACCTGAAAGACATCACGCTGAGTCTTGGCGAGTCTGCGTCGCTGGGAAAACTCGACGGCCAGTACGTGGTTTATGTTGCCCGTTCGCCAGCCTCACACCGGCTGATGTCAATTAACATCACCACCGGCACTCGCTTGCCTGCGCCTTATACCTCCATGGGACGGGTACTGGCGGCCTGGCTCGACAGTGCGGAGCAAAAAGTCTGGCTCAGTGAAGCACAGCTGACAGCCCATACCCGCCGCAGTGTTACCACCCCTGAAGCACTCAAAGAGGTGTTAGATGTCACTCGCGAGCAGGGCTACAACATTGTTGATCAGGAACTGGAAGAGGGACTGCGCTCAGTAGCGGTGCCGGTGTTCAGCGGCAAGGACGGTTTGATTGGGGCAATGAACGTGAGTACCAATGCCTCGCGGGTCAGTCTTGAAACCCTGACTAACGAGTGCTTACCGGTATTGCAGCAGGCGGCACAGAATATTCGCGCCGATACCCGCTAAGTAAATTTATACACAATAACAAACACTCGCCCGGCTACTCTGTGTACCGGGCAGACCCTGTGATATCAGGGGTATTTTCCATCGATGCGGTTTTGCACTAACTCATTCACAATGGTCATGGCGGCGGTCATCATTTCATCTGATGCCTCGGCCCGCTGACTGCAGATCACCGGGCTGGTAATGCCTTCTTCTTCTAAAGAAACAAACGCAACGCCGTCGCGATTCATTCGCTTTACCTGCTCCGGCACCAGGGTAAAGCCCATTTCTGAGGCAACCAGGCCGAGCGCGGTCTGAATATCATTTACCTGTTGAGCAACCTTTACTTTTAGTCCCCGGCTGGTGAACAGATCGCGGCAGATATTGGCAAAGGTCGGCGGCGGGCCTGCCGGATAAAGTATCAGTGGCAGCTCGGCAAGTTGCGCCATCGACAACCTTGAGCCGGCCAGAGGATGATTGATAGGTAAAGCCGCCAGCATAGGCTCACGAAACAGTAACGTTTGCGTAACATCCTCATCGGCACTGGGCATTAGCACCCGGCCAAAACCGATGTCCAGTCTGCCAGCCTTTAGCGCCTCTACCTGCTCGCCGGTTTTCAGTTCGTGCAGTTCAACCTCGGCCCGGGTGGTTTGTCGCAGCCGTCTGATCAGCAGCGGTAACTGACCATAAAATACCGACGGCACGAAGCCAATTCGAAACAGGCGTTTCTCGCCGGTATGAATACGCTGGGTTTCCTCAATGCTTGATTCTAACTTTTCGAGTATTAGTTGGGCCTGCTTCCAAAAGTGTTCACCTGCCTTGGTGAGCGTGATCCCGCGAGCCTGGCGCTCAAATAAATCAACGCCCATTTCCTCTTCTAACTGCTTGATCTGCCTTGTTAATGGCGGTTGGGCCATAAACAGTTTCTCGGCTGCACGAGTCATATTTTTTGCTTCTGCAACGGCACAGAAGTAACGCAGGTGTCGTAACTCCACCATACCTCCCGGGTATCAGTCCCAACTAAATCAATATTGGTTGTTAATAAAAAATGCAGGTAGGTTTACATCCAGATATTTTATGGCAACACAAATTTAACAAGCGAAATGATAACACAAATTCAAACTTACATCGTCGATATTCCAACGATACGACCGCACAAGTTGTCGATGACTTCCATGGCTGTGCAATCCATGGTGATTGTCCGCATCACCGACAGCGAAGGCCGTCAGGGCATTGGCGAAGGCACCACCATTGGTGGTTTGGCTTACGGGCCCGAGAGCCCGGAAAGTATCAAAACCAACATCGACAGTTACTTCGCGCCTTACCTTAAAGGTAAGTCTGCCGACAATTCCAGAGCGCTGATGAACCAGTTGAATACGCTGTTTCGTGGCAATGGTCTGGCTAAATCGGCGGTGCAAACTGCGCTGCTCGATTTACGCGGTCAGCAACTTGGCGTACCGGTTTCAAGCCTGCTCGGCGGTGCCTGTCATGACCACTTACCGTGCTTGTGGGTGCTGGCGTCGGGTAATACCGACAAAGACATTTACGAAGCCAAGAAGATGATTGCTGAGCGTCGCCACAACATTTTCAAACTCAAAATTGGCTCGCGCAGTGTGGGTGACGATGTCGCTCACGTTGCCGCCATCAAAGCCGCTTTAGGTGACTCGGTCAGTATCCGTGTAGATGTCAATCAGGCGTGGACAGAGTCGCAAGCTGCGCTGGGGATGGCAGCACTGCAGGAAGCCGGTATCGATTGGGTAGAACAGCCTACGCCGGCAAAAGATTACGCCAGCCTGGTAAGACTGGCGAACAAATTCAATATTGGCGTGATGGCTGATGAATCGGTAGCCGACAGCGCCGATTGCTTCGATTTGGCAGCCCGCGGCTTCACCGGTTCGGTGGCGCTGAAAATAGGCAAAGCCGGTGGCTTATTTGGTGCGCTGGATGCGGCGGCAGTGTGTTCTGCAGCGGGTGTAGGACTGTACGGCGGCACCTTACTTGAAGGCACCATTGGTACCGTAGCCGCGCTGCATGCGTGGTCGACCCTGCCAGTCATCGAAGCCAGCACAGAAATGTTCGGCCCGTTATTACAGCGCGACGACATTGTAAAAACTCCTCTTAATTATCATGAATTTGGCGTTGATATTCCTGTCACTCCGGGGCTCGGAGTGGAGCTTGACGAAGACAAGCTGCGCGAATACGCCCGCAAAAACTAATAAGGATTAAGCATGCTATTTAAAGTTGAAATGACCGTAAACCCGCCGTCTCACCTGAGCGAAGAGGAATTCAACGCGATCAAACTCAAGGAAAAAAACTATGCAGAGGAACTGCAGCGCGAAGGGATTTGGGTACACCTTTGGCGGGTTGCCGGCTTATACGCAAATGTCAGCATTTTTGAGGTGCGAGATAACCAGCATCTGCACGATGTGCTGATGGCGTTACCGCTGTACCCCTACATGAACGTTTCGGTGACACCGCTGTGTCAGCATCCGTCATCAATTAAATAAACAATAACAGGCAAGCAATACCGCAGCCGGTAGTTCGGAGATAACGACTATGACTAAAACTAATACCTTAAACACCGATCACGTACAAAAACTGCTCGAACGAGCAGCTGGTTTAGACAAAGAAGGTGGCAACCCACGGGCTAAACAGATAATGCACCGGTTCTTAACCGATGTGTACCGCATGATTGAAGATCTTGATATTACTCAGGAAGAGTTTTGGCAAGGCGTTAATTATCTTAACGAACTGGGCGCTAACGGCGAAGCTGTGTTACTGGCACCGGGTCTGGGCTTCGACCATTTCCTGGATGTTCGTGAAGACGCTAAAGACGCGGCAGCCGGCGAACTGGGCGGCACACCTCGTACCATCGAAGGGCCGCTGTACGTTGAAGGCGCACCGTTAACCGAAGGCGAAGCGCGCATGGACGACGGTCAGTCACCAGGTCAGGAAATGTGGCTGCACGGTCAGGTACTTGATGAAAACGGCCAACCGGTAGCGGGCGCCATCGTGGATATCTGGCATGCCGATGTCAAAGGAGCGTACTCCCATTTTGACCCGTCGCAGAGCGAGTTCAATCTGCGCCGCCGGATCAGCACCGACGCTGAAGGCCGCTATCGTGCCAAGAGTATCGTTCCCAGCGGTTACGGCTGTCCTCCGGGCGGTTCTACCATGAAAGTGCTGGAGTCACTGGGGCGTCACGGCAACCGTCCTGCCCATATCCATTACTTTGTGTCGAAGCCGGGCTTTAAACACCTGACGACCCAAATCAACCTGGCCGGTGATGAATACACCTACGACGATTTTGCCTTTGCCACCCGCGACGAGCTGGTAGTGGAAGCTACTACAGTGGCCGACAGTGAGAACATAAAAGCGTTGGGCTTTAGCGACAACTACCTGGACGTGGAATTCAACATTTCACTGGTAGCGACCAGCGACGATGACAGGCAATCCAAGCACGCTCGTGCCCGTGCAGCAGCGGAGCAGGCTTAAGCCTGCTCGCATTCAGGGGAATCAATATGACAAAGTTAGATCAACTGGAGCAGCGCTTACGCGGTGCTGTTGAAGTCGACGAGGCCAAAGGCCACTACCGTTGCGATCGGAGTATTTTTACCGATCAGGAGCTGTTTGATTTAGAGCTCAAACATATCTTTGAAGGCAACTGGGTATTTCTGGCCCACGAGAGTCAGATCCCACAAGTGGGCGACTATTTTACCACCAGTATCGGTCGTCAGCCGGTGGTCATCACCCGCAATAAAGACGGTGAGCTGAACGCTATCCTGAATACCTGCTCTCACCGTGGGGCTACCTTGTGTCGCCGTAAACGTGGTAACAAAACCTCGTTTACCTGCCCGTTCCACGGCTGGACATTTAATAACTCAGGTAAATTACTCAAAGCCCGCGACCAGAAAAAAGGCGGCTATCCGGAAACCTTTAACACCGACGGTTCCCATGATCTGAAACACGTAGCGCGTTTTGAGTCGTACCGTGGTTTCCTGTTTGGCAGCTTAAATGCCGACGTCTTACCGCTGGAAACTTACCTGGGCGAAACCACCAAAGTCATCGATAACATTGTTGACCAGGATCCGGAAGGTATCGAAGTACTGCGCGGTACTTCCTCTTACACCTATGAGGGTAACTGGAAACTGACTGCCGAAAATGGTGCCGATGGCTACCACGTAGGCACGGTTCACTGGAACTACCTGTCGACCATGAGCCACCGTAATTATGACGAAGGTGGAACTGAAGCGGTTGATGCCAAAAGCTGGTCTGGCGAAGGTGGCTTTTACTCCTTTGAGAATGGCCACATGATGCTTTGGACACGCCTGACTAACCCGTCGGCTCGTCCGGTATTCAGTGAGTTTGAGCGACTGATTGGTGAAGTGGGTGAAGCCCGCGCCGACACCATTGTGAACCAGACCCGTAACCTGTGTCTGTATCCCAATGTGTATATCATGGATCAGTTCTCCACTCAGATCCGGGTATTGCGACCTATCTCGGTAAACAAAACCGAAGTGACGATTTACTGCTTTGCACCTAAGAGCGAATCGGCCGAAAACCGCCAGAAGCGTCTGCGTCAGTACGAAGACTTCTTTAATGTGTCGGGCATGGGGACGCCAGACGACCTTGAAGAGTTCCGTGGTTGTCAGCAGGGCTACGAAGCCCGCGCGATGCGCTGGAACGATATGAGCCGTGGCGCTGCGCATTGGCTGAATGGCCCTGATAAGTATGCTGAATCGGTTGGCATGGACACCGTGGCTAGCGGGATTAAGCCGGAAGATGAAGGTCTGTATGTGCATCACCATCAGCATTGGGTAAACGAAATGCTGTCTGCCATTGAGCAGGAAAAAGCCAATCAGATCCCCGTTGTGCAGAAAGACTAAGAGGCAGTAATCATGACTTATCAGGAAATACAGGCATTTATTTTTCGTGAAGCGCGTTTGCTCGACGATCGTCAATGGGATGAGTGGTTAAGCTGTTATCACCCTAAGTGTGAATACTGGATGCCAGCCTGGGATGACGACGATCAGCTGACCGCTGATCCGCATAAAGAGATCTCGCTGATCTACTATCCGAATCGCAATGGTCTGGAAGATCGGGTGTATCGCATTAAGACAGAGCGCTCCGGTGCAAGTATGCCAGAGCCACGAACTACCCATCAGAACTCGAACCTGGAGATCTTAAGTCACCAGGGCGATGTGATGGAAATTCGCTACAACTTTAATACCCTGAGCCATCGTTATCGCGAGACCTCGCAGTTTTTTGGTACCGCGCACTGTACGCTGGATGTAAGCGGTGAATCACCGGTAATCACGCGCAAGAAAATCGTTCTGAACAACGATTACATCAATCAGGTTATCGACGTTTATCACCTGTAAAGGCGGGAGTATTACTATGTCTTTTAAAGTCGCACTTAATTTTGAAGACGGGGTTACCCGGGTCATCGATTGCAACGATGGCGAGACCGTACTGGATGCCGCTTACCGGCATCAGGTGAAGTTGCCAATGGATTGCTCCGATGGCGTTTGCGGCACGTGCAAAGGCACGTGTCGGCAGGGCAAGTATGACCTGGGCGATGAGTATATCGACGAGGCGCTGACCGACGATGAAGCTGAAGACGGCATTATTCTGACCTGTCAGATGTTGCCGGAGTCGGATGTGGTGGTCAATATCCCGGCGGCGTCTTCGCTGTGTGCATCCGGCCCGCAGGCTATCACCAGCACCGTTACTGGTGTCCAGGCACTGTCGGATACCACCATTGAGCTGAATGTGAAGCTGTCTGAACCCCTGGCGTTTTTGCCAGGGCAGTACATAAACCTTGGCTTCCCGGGCGATAACGACTCGCGCGCTTACTCGTTCAGCTCGTTACCAGGCAGTGCTGAGGCAAGCTTTCTGATCCGCAATGTACCGGGCGGCAAAATGAGCAGCTACCTGAGTAATACTGCGGTTGAAGGTGACGAACTGCCGGTGACCGGTCCCCTAGGCAGCTTTTATCTGCGCGCGGTTGAACGGCCGGTACTGATGCTGGCCGGTGGTACCGGTCTGGCGCCCATCTTATCTATGCTGGAATACATGCAGGCCGAGGGTCTTCAGCAGCCGGTATTTTTACTGTACGGCGTAACTAATGTCAGCGATCTGGTCAAACTGGATGCGCTGGAAGCCTTTGCCGAGACCATACCGCAGTTCAGCTATGCTACGGTTGTGGTAAACAGCGAAAGCGGCCATGAACGTCAGGGCTTCGTGACTGACCACATGGATGCAGTGCCCTTTGCCCTGGTCGAAGCGGATACTTATTTATGTGGTCCGCCGCCGATGGTGGATGCCGTACGTCAGTATTTTAAAGACTCAGGCACCGAGCCGCATTCATTTCACTATGAAAAATTTAATCCCAGCACGCCGAAAGAGGAAGCGGCATGAGTCATCGTTTTGATGATCAGGTGCTGGTGGTTACCGGCGCAGGTCAGGGGATTGGCCTGCGCGTGGCACAGCGCGCGGCTAGCGAGGGTGCTAAACTGGCGCTGGTCGACCGGGCAGAGCATATCCACGATATCGCCGCCGAGCTGGTGAAATCCGGCTGTGACGCCATTGCTATTAACGCAGATCTGGAAACCTACGAGGGTGCAGTAAATGCCATGGATGCCGCGCTGCAGCATTTTGGCCGCATAGATAAGCTAATCAATAATGTGGGCGGGACTATCTGGGCAAAACCTTATGCGCACTACGAGCCGCAGGAAATTGAAAAGGAAGTGCGTCGTTCGCTATTCCCAACCCTGTGGTGTTGCCGGGCGGCTCTGCCCGCGATGCTGGAGGGCGGCAGTGGCGCAATCGTCAATGTGTCTTCAGTGGCAACCCGTGGTGTCAATCGTGTACCTTATGCGGCGGCCAAAGGCGGCGTGAATGCTTTAACGGTGTCGCTGGCGTTTGAGTACGCTGAATATAACATTCGCGTGAATGCTACGGCGCCCGGCGGTACAGAAGCGCCGCAGCGCATTGTACCGCGCAACGAAAGCAGCCAGTCGGACGAAGAGAAGGTGTGGTATCAGCAAATTGTTGACCAAACCAAAGACACCAGTTTTATGGGCCGTTACGGCACACTGGATGAACAGGCTTCGGCTATTTTGTATCTGGCCAGTGATGAGGCGAGCTATATTACTGGTACGATCCTGCCTGTGGCGGGAGGCGATTGCGGCTAGTGGCCGTGAGCTGTCTTCGATTTTTTACATAACCTAAAATGCTGCGGATAAATCATGCTCTCTGGTTTCCGCAGCATTTTTTTGGGGGTCTTAATATGCAACCAACACGCTACCGAATCTCCCTGCCTGGTATGGGGGACTGGTCACTGTCTGCGGCCGTGGCCGGTATACTGGCTTCGACCATGGGCTATGCCGGGCCGTTAGTGATCTTGTTTCAGGTTGCCGATGCGGCCGGGTTAAGCGATGCGGTGCTGATCTCCTGGATTTGGGGCATGTCGATTGCCAGCGGT
>NZ_BAAJLP010000027.1:0-83673 GCF_057547795.1 Alteromonas sp. 4NH20-0104
GAGTAAAAGCTATCTTGGCTGAGCCAGCCTGTTCAGGAGATCCCGGATAATCACTGCGTGCTTTCCGGGATGACGGAGTAAAAGCTATCTTGGCTGAGCCAGCCTGTTCAGGCGATCCCGGATAATCACTGCGTGCTTTCCGGGATGACGGAGTAAAAGCTATCTTGCCTGAGCCAGCCTGTTCAGGAGATCCCGGGTAATCACTGCGTGCTTTCCGGGATGACGGAGTAAAAGCTATCTTGGCTGAGCCAGCCTGTTCAGGCGATCCCGGATAAGCACTTCGTGCTTTCCGGGATGACGGAGTAAAAGCTATCTTGGCTGAGCCAGCCTGTTCAGGCGATCCCGGATAAGCACTGCGTGCTTTCCGGGAAGACGGAATAATGGATACCGGCTTAAGGCCGGTATGACGTTGAGGTGTTGACCGATATAACGATGATGGCTTGGCAACTGTTAAGTTGAAGTGTTAAAACCCACCTAACGTGGGTATTTAGCCGCTTCATTTTTACCCGGCAGTGAGGCTTTGATGAAGTCGCGAATATCGTTGTTAGCCGACTCCAGGTCCTCGTGACGCAAATACATCATGTGGCCGCTGCGGTAACCTTTAAAACTCAGGCGATCTTTCATTTTACCGCTGGCATCCAGTTGCCACAGAGTGTATTTGGCATCAAAGTAGTTCGTTGCACCGTCATAGTAGCCTGACTGGATCATCACATTCAGATAGGGGTTAGCCGCCATGGCCAGGCGCAGGTTTTCGCCAGTTTTATCGTTACTGCGATCCCAGGGATGAACCGGCCCGAACATGTTGTATTTTATATCGGTTTTATAATTAAGGACTTCTCGCAGATAGTAATTCAGCGCTGGCGTGAATGAATGCAGCCAGGAGGTTAACTCGGCGTTGTAATCCGGGCGACTACCGCTATCTTTACCATCAATGCCTAGGTATCGGCTATCCAGCCGGCCTACGGTCTTCCCTTCTTCCCGGAGCAGTTCTTTCCAGTAATACCAGGTACTGACATCCAGATTATTCTGCGCAACGGCTTGTTCCGATAACCCCGAGTAAGCGGCTACCTGTTTTACGATCTTTTGTTTTTCGGCGTCGCTGATAAAGCCGCCACGGGCCACTGCTGGCAGTAACTCGTTCAGCGCAAAGGCTTCAACCTGAGGCAGGAATTCCTCCAGCGCCATATTCTGGTACTCCGGCGCCAGCAATTTATGGTGCCAGGCGGTCGCGGCGAAATAAGGTAACCGGTTGGCTACCTCTACCGGCCCGTCGCGCTTGATCCCCAGGTCTGTTGGCGATACCAGAATAACGCCATTGAGATACATCCACTGACTGTTTTGCAACGCCAGAGCGAGCCCTGAAACCCGGGTGGTTCCGTAGCTTTCGCCAATCAGGTACTTAGGCGAACGCCAGCGGTTATTGCGGGTAACAAAGGTATTCAGCCATTCTGCCAGATATTTCACATCGGCATTTACACCAAAGAACATGTCTTTTTGCGCGTCTTTCGACGGTAGTTCACCCTCTTCGTTTTTTAATACCCGGCTGTAGCCTGTGTTGACCGGATTAACATACACAATGTCGGCCACATCCAGAATAGAGTAAGGATTGGTTTTTACGCCATAAGGCTGTAACGGGTAACCCTCGTCATCGATATTCAGGATAACCGGTCCGGTATAAGCAATATGCATCCATACCGACGCGGAGCCAGGCCCGCCATTAAAGCTGATGACCAGCGGGCGCGTGCTGTCGTCTTTGATATCACTGCGTTTGTAATAGGTGTAATGCAAGGTAGCAACGGCATCGCCTGCATCATTCCAGACCGGCTGGGTACCAGTCGTGGCGGTGTAATTTAACCGGTCACCGTTAATCGTGGTTTTGTGCGCAGTGACCACGGTGCTGTCGGGCTCGATAGTACGGCCGTAGTCTTCGGCCAGACCTGGCCTGGATGCAAGTAATGTAACCCCCACGGTCAGCAGGAGAAATGATTTAAATAGTGTCATTAGCGCTCTCTTTTTATTGTCGTCACGCTTATCATAATGGCACAAAACGCGCGTGAGTTTGAATACTACAAAGCCTGACTGCTGTAAACCAGCGACATCTGGCAGTTGCAGGCTAAAACAAAAAGAGAATGGGGAGGGTGATACGAGCTAATTCCCGTATCACCGCAGGCAGTTAAAGGTTGTATTGCGTTTCGAGCTGTGTAACCCGGGCTTTGGCATCGGCAGATTCAAACATACGATCGGCCAGACGACGCTTTGCCAACGGTTTTAAATCCATCTTCAGCAGTAACTCAACGTAGTTAAGGTAAATCTCCTCGCTACGTACCGCTTCCGACATCACACTGTCGTAGATCCCTTTGGCCTCTTCGGTTTCACCTTTATCGATTAACACCTGGGCCAGGGTATCGGCAATTTCCGGTGCCTTTGGTACTACCGCAAGTGCTTGCCGGGCATGCTCTTCGGCTTCATCCAGCATTCCTTCCTGATGTTCAAGATAGGCCAGATTATTTAAGGCAATGGCATTTTCCGGCTGCTTTTCAGCAAGCTGGCGATACACTTCGACGGCTTTACCGCGATCGCGTTGTATCAGGCGCTCTGCATACAACAGCATGGCCTGAGTATTGTTCGGATTGTTTTCTCTGAACGCAGTGACCAGCGCAAAAGCCTCATCAGACTGACCAGCCATTTCGTGTGCGGCCATGGCCAACAGCAAGTTACGGGTGTTGGGTATTGCCTCATAAGCGGCTAACGCGTTAGGGATAGCGCCAGTCGGGTTATCCCGGTAAAGTTGTAAGCGCGCTCTGATGCCTCTGACATAAGGCAGCGACTGCTCCTGCTCCGACAGCTGACTGAGGATGGCTTCCGTTTGTGGAATTTGCCTCAACATGGCATGGAAATGCGCCTTAACGATTTCAATCTGACGGTCGGGGCGCTTTTCCAGAAAACCACTCATCAACTCTACGCCTGCCTGGAAGCGGCTTTGCAAATCCAGGATCATCGCCAAGCCAAGCACAGCAGTTTTGTGATTTGGCTGTTCGGTCAGCCAGGTATCGTAATGCGCTTTCGCCTCGTTGATCCGAGAACCGGCCAGCAACAATCGCCCTTTGGTATCCCAAAATAAACTCGGGGTATCTTCATTAACCGCTACCTGCTGGATTAGCTTAATGCCGTCATCGATTCTCTTTTCAGCCAGGTACACTCTGGCCAGCAAGATTTTTGGCACCGCGGCATCCGGGTGACGGGCAACAACTTCCTGCAGGTAATTAACCGCTTCGTTGGCTTTACCCATTTGCTTTTGCACTATGTACAGCAGCGCCAGTGATGCCTGATCGGTGGCATCGATGTTAAGCGCCTCTTTGATTGCCTCCAGTGCCTGCTGAGGTTGTTCCTGCAACATGGCAAGTGACACCCGCTGTACTTTTGCTTTAAGGCTCTTATTGTCCAGCGCCTCGGCTTTGGCAATAGCGGCTTCAGCGGCTTCGAAGTTTTGTTGAGCAATATAAACCTGCCCCTTTACCAGCCAGGGGCCGGCATTCTGAGGTTCGGCTTTTTGCCAGTTTTCAGCAACTTCCAATGCTTTGTCGAACTGACGGGTGGTAATGTAGGCGTTAGCCAGGGTCTGTTGCCCGACCGTCAGTTCCGGCGCACGTTCTACCGCGGCTTCCAGGTTTACCAGGCCTTCGGCATCATTCATCGACAGCTGGAGTACGCCGATGCGGGTTAAATCTTCAGCCGTGGTGGCTATCGGCACCGACTTTTCAATCATCGCTCTGGCATCCACCACATTACCGCTTTGCAGTAACTGATAACCGGCTTTTGAAAACAACATCGCATCGTTATCGGCTTCACCGTCTACTCTGGACAGAATATCGGTGGCTTCCTCGCTTTTCCCCTGTTGCAGTAAACTGTTTGCCAGCATTCGAAGTGCCGCATGTGAGGGCGGTAAATCTGAGGCAATCATCGACAGGTGGCGGGTGGTGGCCGCGTAATCGTTTAACTGATAAGCACTGAATCCGGCTAACAGCCGGGCTAAAGGATCGTTGCGGCCATTTTGAATGGCGGTTTCAAGGTGCTTGAGAGCTGCGCTGAAATTATCATTTCGAACTTCAATAACGCCTTTAAACTGATTCAGTAAGGGGTGGTTAGCGCTTTTTCCCAGCAGTTCATCAACCAATGGACTGGCGTCTTCAAAGCGCTTGGCATCCATTAGGATGGCGGTCAGGATAAATTTGGTTTCAGTGTCATCCGGCGCCACATCCAGATACGCATCGTAGGCTGTTACCGCGGCATCGAGATTTCTCAGATACATATTCAAACGTGCTTGTTGCATCAACACGTCTTTATTCATTGGCGCCTGCTGATGCAGGGTATTGATGGCCTGTAATGAGCCTTCATAATCTTCATCCAGCACCTTACCCAGTGCCAGAGATAGCCCTTTGTACACACTCGATGTATCTATTTTTGCAATATCTTCCAGCAGGACTCTGGCTTCTTTGTTCTTTTCCAGTCGCAGCAGGGCTTCAAGCTTGTAGTAAGTTACTTCGGCCCGTTTTACCGGGGTTAAACCGTCGACATTGTGGTTGATTTCAGACAACGCAACTTCCGAGTTAGTTTCCTGATAGGCCCGGGTGATTAGTGGCAAAACTTCGCTCACTTCATAACCGAGGTCCAATGCCCGGTTGAGTTCTTTTTCGGCGGCCGCAAAGTCTTTTTGTTGGAGATAGAGCTGGCCAAGTTCAAACCGTGCGTCTGGATCCTTGGGATCTTTTTGAATGGCGCTCTTATACTCGATAATGGCCGACTGACTGTCTTTTGCTTCAACAAACTGGCGCGCTGCGAGCATGTGTTCTTCACTGGTTTTCTGACCACAGCCGATCAGTGAGAGACTGGCAATACCCAGCAGTACAGCGCCCAACACGGCATTACGATTAAACGACTTTCTTTTCATAAAGCTTACCTTGCAATTGATTCTCAGACTTTCCATATTGTTACAGCACTAATACCAATCAGACGTGGTATCCACACTACTATTGGCCTATAATAGTGTTTTAATAATCAGCTGGCTTTCTGCTATGCCCCATCCGAGTTATTCAGGATCCGTAATTTAATGACCACAAATGTCGAACTGACCTTCACAGACCTTAATCTTCCGCAGCCTATCTTACAAGCCTTAGAGAAAGTTGGCTACGAGAAACCGTCGCCAATTCAGGCGGAAAGTATTCCGTTATTACTGGACGGACACGATCTGTTAGGTCAGGCACAAACCGGTACCGGTAAAACGGCAGCATTTGCTCTGCCAATGCTGGCCAACCTAGATGTCGAAGCCAATTATCCGCAGTTACTGGTATTGGCACCAACCCGCGAGCTTGCAATTCAGGTTGCCGAAGCCTTCCAGGCTTACGCCAGTTTCTCTAAAAAAATTCGGGTACTGCCAGTCTACGGTGGTCAGTCTTACGATAATCAAATCCGTCAGTTAAAGCGCGGCGTTCAGGTAATTGTTGGAACCCCAGGGCGGGTAATCGATCACATTAAACGTGGCACACTGAAACTCGATCAGCTCAAATTCCTGGTCCTTGACGAAGCCGACGAAATGTTACGTATGGGTTTTATCGATGACGTAGAACTTATTCTAAGCCATGCACCGGCAGAGCGTCAGACCGCGCTGTTCTCTGCTACCATGCCGGGGCCGATCAAGAAGATAACTGAACGTTATTTAAAAAATCCCAAGCATGTCAAAATTGCGTCAAAGGTCAGTACGGCGAGTACTATCCGTCAACGTTACTGTCAGGTAGCCGGGCACCACAAACTTGAAGCGCTTACCCGCATCATGGAAGTTGAGCCTTTTGACGGGGTGATTATTTTCGTGCGTACCAAAACTGCCACGCTGGAGTTATCAGAAAAACTGGCAGCCAGAGGCTATGATGTTGAGCCGTTAAATGGTGACATTCCCCAGAATGCACGGGAGCGCACCGTTGACCGCCTGAAACAGGGTAAAATTGATATTCTGGTAGCTACCGACGTGGTTGCCCGTGGTCTGGACGTTGAGCGTGTTAGCCATGTTATTAACTTCGACGTGCCTTACGATACGGAAAGTTACGTCCACCGTATTGGCCGTACAGGTCGTGCAGGACGTACCGGCGACGCAATCCTGTTTATCTCTCATCGCGAAAAGCGCATGCTGCAATCCATTGAGAAGGCCACCCGCCAGACCATTGAAGCAATGCCAATTCCATCGATCACGGAATTAAACGAAACACGCCTGAGTAATTTTAAACAAAGCATTTCCGAGGCCACCAAAGACGACAGTCTTGAAAACCTGATGCCGATAGTGGACATGCTGCGCGAAGAAATTGAAGCCAGCCCAGAAGTGTTACTGGCAGCGCTGGTGAAAATTGCCCAGGGTGATGAGCCGTTATTGTTAAAAGAGTCTGATCGTCCGGACCTGCATAGCAAGCCGCGCCGTGAACGCGATTTCGATGGAGCAAACCGCCGCGATCGTGATAACGGCAAAGGCCGTGATGCACGTCGTAAATCACCGCGTGATAGCCGCCGTCCTGATGAAGGTAAGCAACGCTTCCGCATTGAGGTTGGTCATGTTCATGGCGTTAAGCCGGGCAACATTGTGGGTGCTATCGCCAATGAAGCGAATATCGACAGTAAGCATATTGGTGCTATCGAAATTTACGATAATTTCAGTACCGTAGACTTACCAGAAGCAATGCCTGCAGAAACACGTCAAACCCTTCAGGGTACACGGGTTGCAGGCCAGCGACTGGCGCTTCGTGAATGGTCAGATAAACCACCAGCGAAAGGTAAGGGCAAAGGCCCTGGCGCAGGTAAAGGTAAACCTCGCGGCAAATAACAATAACGTCTAAAAAATTCTTTTTTATTCGTTTAAACAATATGAATATCGGGGCACACTAGCTGCAATTGGATACATTGAGAGTTTGATATGCGCTACTTCCCGTTATTTATTGATACACAGAGCCTGCCCTGCCTGATAGTGGGGGCAGGTGAAGTGGCTGCCCGCAAACTCGAACTCCTGTTAAAAAGCGAAGCACAGGTTACTGTAGTAGCCCCTGATGTCTGTGGCACCGTTAAGCATTTAGCGGGCGCTTCACAAGTCACCCTGCATCAACGTCCATTTACCAGTTCCGATCTCGACAATGTAAGAGTCGTCTTTGTGGCTACCAGCGACGAAGCCCTGAATGCTGAAATCCATGCTGAAGCCACAGCCCGGGGCTTGCTGGTTAATGTCGTGGATAACACTCCTCTTTGTGGCTTTATTACGCCGTCTATTATTGATCGTTCCCCGATTGTTATTGCCATGAGCAGTGGTGGTCATGCGCCAGTATTACTGCGTTATATGCGCCAGAAACTGGAGTCGTTGATCCCGGCGAATGTGAGCAAACTGGGGGCATTTTCGGAACGCTTCCGTAACAAGGTAAAATCAACACTGGCATCGGTTACCGCCCGTCGTTATTTCTGGGAGTCCGTGCTCGATGGTGACATCGCAGAGGAAGTCACCCAGGGTAATAACGATAAAGCAGTAGAAAAGTTTGAGTCGGCGCTGGCCGCTGCCGCCGAGAATAAACAAACAGAAGGCCAGGTCTATTTAGTTGGCGCCGGCCCGGGCGATCCGGACTTACTGACCTTTCGCGCTTTACGCCTGATGCAAAAAGCGGATGTGGTGGTTTACGACCGTCTGGTGTCGCCGCAAATTCTGGAACTGGTCCGTCGCGACGCTGAAAAAGTCTATGTGGGCAAAGCAAAAAGCATTCATACCGTCCCCCAGGACGACATCAATCAGCTATTGGTAAAATATGCCAAAGAAGGTAACCGGGTTGTGCGCTTAAAAGGCGGCGACCCTTTTATCTTTGGTCGTGGCGGTGAAGAAATCCAGCGCCTGATAGAAGAAGGCATTTCCTTCCAGGTGGTACCAGGCATTACCGCAGCCGCTGGTGCAGGGAGTTATGCAGGAATACCGCTTACGCACCGCGATCACGCTCAGTCGGTGGTATTTGCCACCGGCCATTTAAAAAACAATAGCATCGATTTAAACTGGCCTTCTCTGGCACAGCCTAATCAAACCGCCGTTTTTTACATGGGGCTCACCGGCCTGCCGATTATTTGTGAACAGTTAATCAAACATGGCCTGGCGCCATCTACTCCCATTGCACTGGTGCAATCGGCGACTACCCAGCAGCAAAAGGTCATCACGGGCACACTGGCCGATATGCCGAATCATCCTCAGTTGGGGGAAATCAAACCACCGGCTTTAATTATTGTGGGCGGTGTTGTAAGCCTGCAAAAGCAGCTCAACTGGTTTGAACCTGGTCAGTCTGTTTAAGCTGAGAAATTGCGCTACACTTAACGGATATCTCCGTTAAGTCGTTGCCAATGAAACGTTTTAGCCTCACCTGTTGCTGTTATTTGCTGTGCTGTGTAATCAATATTGCGTTTGCAGAGCAAACCGCTTACCGACGAACGGCGGAAGCAGCAGGCACGCATTACACTTTTGCCTGGCTCGATCACGACAATAACCCCCGTAAAATTTCTTTTTTATTGCCGGATGACAGCAGCCGGCAGTTGCCTGTTCAGCAGGTTAACTACAACCCTAAACTGGCACTCAGGGCAGTCGAGGTAGAGTTACTCAAAGCTGCGCGGGATATTGATCCCCGAGAGGCTCGTTTTAAGCTGATTAACCGCCATGATTCGCTGGAATTCAGCTTAAGCGGTAAAGATGAAAAGCGCCTTGATGAGCTGACGACTGAATTAAAGGAAACTCAGGAAACCGCCCTCGATAACTACCTGACCGAGCGTTATTTTCAGCATTACAAAACGCCGCTGTTACAGAAAGCAATCAAACCCAACCATATACGCTACATTGAAGAAAGCACGCTGCCGCTGATCCCGTTAGCCCAGTCGCTGTATGATATTGTTGATGAGCAATCCAATGCGCGCTCTTACCTTAATTTACTGCTTAGCTGGGCACAAACCATTCCCTACGATGAACTGACCAACCGCGTATCGAGTAATGGATCAGGCTTTTCCCCGCCGCTGGCCGTGCTCAATCAAAACCTCGGTGACTGCGATAGTAAGTCGGTACTTACTGCTTCTTTGATAAGAGCGTTTTTGCCGAATAACTCCATGCGCCTGGTGTTGTTGCGCAATCATGCACTACTAGCCATTGCCATGACACCGCTGACTAAAGACACCACCATGATGATAGACGGCATGCCGTTTATTTTACTCGACCCAACCGGACCGGCCCAGATGACACTGGGTGAAGTCAGCCAGTCCACCAAACAAGCCATTGCTTCTAAGCAGTACACACTGGAAGTCATTCCGCCGGCAGTGGCGCGGCAGCAATAGGTTGGAGATTTACCGGAAAGAGTCTTTCCCGGTTTTGCAAAGCGAAACCGGGATGATTGTGTGGGTAGAAAACGCAATAGCAAATAGGAATGAAACCATCTCAGTTACAGGTTTCATTCCGTTATGGCAGCCGCATTTACAGATGGTGTTCGGCAAAATCTGCCAGACGGGAGCGCACCACGCCATCGAGGTTAATCGTAGCGCTGCCAGAGAAGTCTTTAAACTTCTCCACCAGGTAGGTTAAGCCCGAGGTAACTGCCGACAAATAGTTACTGTCTATCTGCGCGAGGTTACCACTGCAAATCAGCTTAGTCCCTTCACCACAGCGGGTAATAATGGTTTTTAACTGAGATGCAGTAAGGTTCTGTGACTCATCCAGAATAACGATGGAGTTCTGAATGCTTCGCCCCCGCATAAAGTTAACCGACTTAAACTGAATGTTGGCTTTTTCCATGATATAACTCATGGAGCCCTTGGTGTTTTCATCGTGTTTGTGCAGCACTTCCAGCGAGTCGGTAATAGCCGCCAGCCAGGGCGCCATTTTCTCTTCTTCGGTACCGGGTAAAAAACCAATGGATTCGGCAATTTCCGGGGTATTACGGGTCACGATAATCTTATCGTACATGTTCCGCTCTACCACCATCTCCAGCGCCGCGGCCAGGGCCAGCAGGGTTTTACCACTACCCGCCGGACCAGTGAGGATTACCAGATCGATATGCGGGTCGAGTAAGGAATGCAGCGCCATCGCCTGACCAATATTTTTTGGGTTAATACCCCAGGCATGACGGGACATCAGACGTTCATACCCCAGGTCGAGGATTTCCATCTGGTCGCTGTCCATAGACTCTACCAGACCGGCAAACTGATTGCTTTCGTCGAGTAAGAACTCGTTGATATAAGCTTCGGGCAATAACGAACGCGGCACAGTATGAATGGTATCGCGCCCTTCTGAGCGACTGTCTACCGATTTCACCCGTTGCCAGAAATCCCCTTCAAACTGATGGTATCCGCGTGTCAGGTATTTGATGTCTGAAATCAGCTGGTCGGTACGATAATCCTCAACGTGAGCAAGCCCGGCCCCTTTGGCTTTGAGGCGCATATTAATGTCTTTAGTCACCAGCACCACTTCCTGCGAAGCGAACATTGTTTGCAAATGCAATGCAACATTAATGATACGATTGTCATTTTCGTCACTGGCAAAAATTTGCTGTGACTCGGTCATATTTAAATCAGCATAAATCGATAACGTCCCGGTCGGTCGGTTATCACCGGCGCCGAATCCACTAAGTGGCACGCCAGCCAGCATGTCTTCGGGCGTCGCATCACGTAATAAATCTTCCATGGCACGTATGCATACCCTGGCATCGCGGGCTACGTCTTTCTTACTGTCTTTTATATAATCCAGCTCTTCCAGTACCGTCATGGGCACTACTACATCATTTTCTTTGAAAGAGAGGAAAGCGAGGGGTTCGTGTAGCAGGATATTGGTATCTAGGACATATATTCTGGTGTCTGCATTGCTATTTCTTGGCATCCGTTACTCCAATGAACATGACCAAGCTCGTCTAATTGTCGACGTGCTATAACGAGCCGATGTACACGGAGTAACAAGCCGACTGACACTCCGCATCACATCGACCATCTACTCCACCATAATCCAGTTTTTAAAACTATTCACGTTTTTTGGCTATTTTCTGCAAATTAATTTTTCACACCGGCTTATGTGCTCACCCAGTACGACAAGATCGTGACTGATTGCTATATTGAGCAAGACAGCTAAGGTGGGGATCAGTACAATACGCCCCCCGGTTATCGCGGAGTAGTTGAATATGAGTACCGACACACAATTTGCCATTGGCCAGCGCTGGCTGAGTAATACCGAAACAGAACTTGGACTGGGCGCGATTATTCGCGTGGATTTTCGCTCCATCGAGGTTTTGTACCCGGCCACCGAAGAAAGCCGCATTTATACCAAAGCCGATGCGCCCCTCACCCGTCTTACCTTTGTAGAAGGTGATCTGGTGAAATCCCAGGAAGGCTGGAGTTTGTGTGTTGAGTCAATCACCGAACAACAGGGTGTGTTGATTTATCACGGCGTGCGTGAAGATACCAAGCAGGCAGCCACCCTGGCCGAGCCTAATCTCGACCATCACATTCGTTTGAATCAGCCCGAGAAGCGTTTATTCAATTATCAGTTCGACCATCCCAAATGGTTTGATTTACGCCACGGCTCGTTAACCAATGAACATGCGCATGCTAAGTCTGACACCATAGGTCTGGTGGGCGCACGTATCGAGCTTATTCCTCATCAGTTACATATTGCTTCTGAAGTGGGCCGCCGCTATGCACCGCGGGTATTACTGGCCGATGAGGTCGGATTGGGTAAAACCATTGAAGCGGCGTTGATTATCCACCAGCAAATCCTCACCGGGCGCGCATCGCGGGTGCTTATCGTGGTCCCTGATACATTGCTGCACCAATGGTTAGTTGAGATGCTACGTCGCGTGAACCTGGCGTTTGCCATTTACGATGAAAGCCGCTGCGTGGCACTGGAAGATGAAAGCGACAACCCTTTTGATAACGACCAGTTGATCCTGTGCGGACTTAACTGGTTAACGTCTAATCCCAAACGCCAGCAACAAATTCAGGAAACTTCCTGGGATTTACTGGTAGTGGATGAAGCTCATCACCTGGCCTGGTCTGCGCAGGAACCGTCATTGGAATACCAGACCATTGAAAAGCTGGCCGAAGCAACACCGGGTGTGTTGCTGCTTACCGCCACGCCAGACCAGCTGGGCCATGAAAGTCACTTTGCGCGCTTACGCTTACTGGATCCCGCGCGTTTTTATGATTACGCCGCCTTCCTTAAAGAAGAGTCTCAGTATACTCAACTGGCAGAAGCCGTGGCACCGCTGATTGAAGGCGATGCGTTAAGTTCACAACAAATCGCACAGCTGAACGCACTGGCGCCGGAAATTATGGCGCAATTTGATGATTTTAACAGCGCAGAAAACCGCGATGCCATTTTGCATCAGCTCATCGATTGTCACGGTACCGGGCGATTGTTGTTCCGCAACCGTCGTGCCGCGATTGAAGGGTTTCCGTCGCGCCATTTGCATGCCTATCCGCTGGCCAAACCTGAGCTCTACGACAATGACGAGATCACGTCATTAACGGAGGCACTCTATCCTGAACGGCAACCTGCTTTGGTTGATTTATGGCTCGACTCGGATCCACGGGTAGACTGGCTACTATCTTTGCTGGGAGAGATTAAGCCAGAGAAGATTTTGCTAATTTGTGCCAGTGCCGCCACGGCGCAACAACTGGCCGAAGTGATCCGCGTTCGCACGGGTATCCGTCAGGCGGTATTTCATGAGGGCATGAGCATTGTTGAGCGGGATAAAGCCGCCCACTACTTTGCCGACCCGGAAAACGGCGCGCAAATATTGCTGTGTAGTGAAATTGGCAGTGAAGGAAGAAACTTTCAGTTCGCCCACCACCTGGTGTTATTTGACTTACCCCTTACGCCAGATTTACTGGAGCAACGTATTGGTCGACTTGACCGTATCGGCCAGACCCAGGATATTCAAATCCACGTGCCGGTTATTGAGGAGTCGGCCCAGTCTGTGTTGCTTAAATGGTATCACGAGGGCTTAAATGCCTTTGAACAAACCTGTCCTACCGGTGGTAAAGTCTTCGATACGGTTGAAGAAACCCTGGTCATGAACTGTCTCACGCCATTCGATACCGAACTGCAGCAGGAGCTAGTAGCGCAAAGTCAGCAACTTAACAGTGAGCTTAAAGCAAAACTGGATGCCGGACGCGATAAGCTGCTGGAATTAAATGCGGCCGGGGTAGGCCGGGTAGATACACTGCTTGAGCAAATAGTGGCGCAGGACAGTGCCAGTGAATTACCTAAATTTGCCGGCCGTCTGTTTGATGCCATTGGTATTCAGCAGGAAGAAAAGGGGCAGGATTGCTTTATTCTGCGCCCTACTGAGTCGATGATTGGCCACCTGCCGGGCCTGGATCCGGAAGGCATGACCGTCACCTATCGTCGCCGCACCGCAACCACACTGGAAAACGTCCACTTCCTCACCTGGGATCACCCGCTTGTTCATCATGCCATGGAAATGGTAATGACCGACATTTACGGTAAAAGCAGCGTAGGCTTTGTTGCCGATACCAGTCAGCCGAAAGGGGCTTACTATCTGGAAACCTTGTTTGTACTGTCGGCAAAGGCGCCGGCTGCACTGCAATTAGAGCGCTTCCTGCCGCCCACGCCAATCCGCTTATGCCTGGATGCCAAGAGCCAGTTGTCAGACCTTGATACGACCGCACACCGACCGCTGGGCCGCAAAGTAGCAACCCAGCTGGTGCAGGCTTTAACCCCGCAGTTACAACAACATCTGCAACATGCCCGCGATATTGCTCACCAGCAGGCAAACCATGTGTTAAGTGAAGCAATGGCCGCCATGCAGTCAACATTAGGCGGCGAAGTCCAGCGCATGAAAGATTTGCAACAGCAGAATCCGGCCATTCGTGACAGCGAAATCGAGTTTATCGAAATTCAAATGGAGGCACTGACCAAAGTACTGCGGGAAAGCGATGTTCAGCTCGACGCAGTGCGGGTACTGGTCAATAACCCTTAAGGTCAGCGAATTGCTATGAGTGCTAATCCGGAGTTTGTTTACCGTCCGCCACAATCGCCCTATTTAAGCCTGCTGTATCACGATGACGATGTGATGGTAGTCAACAAGCCCAGCGGACTGCTGAGCGTGCCGGGCAAAGCGCCGGAGCACAGGGACTCGCTGATTGCTCGCATCCAGCGCGTTTATCCTCACGCCAGGATCGTCCACCGGCTGGATATGGCGACTTCGGGGGTAATGGTTGTTGCTCAGCATAAAGACAGTCACCGCATCTTGTCACGCCAGTTTGAACTGCGCCAGACCGCTAAGCGCTACTATGCAAGAGTAGATGGTGTTCCGGCGCAATCAGCCGGCTCGGTTAATTTACCCTTAATTTGTGACTGGCCGAACCGGCCCAAGCAGAAAGTCGATCACGAGACCGGTAAACCAGCGCTAACACACTACGAGGTAGTACAGTACTGCGCTACCGAAGCAATGGTTGCCCTGACCCCGGTGACAGGTCGCTCACATCAGTTGCGAGTGCATATGCTCGCACTTGGCCACCCGATTTTGGGCGACCGTTTGTATGGCTCACCGGCGGTCATCGCCAGTGCCTCGCGGCTCCAATTGCATGCAGAAACCCTGGCCTTTAGCCATCCGGCTACGGAACAACGCCTGCAGTTCAGTGCACCATTACCTTTCGGTCAATATACGCCCGCCCCTTTCACAGAAGACCAGCCAGCGGCTTAATTTTTACCAATCGCCGCCGATAACCTATTATTAATGTTTATTCGGTCCGCGTATTTTAGTCATGAGTCGCAGCATTCACCGCTTCAGGTGGTTTATTGTCATTAGTTTACTACTGAGTATACCCGGCAAGGGGTATGCACTGACGCTGGATGACTTAACCCATTACTTTCATGACGATGATTTGCTAAGCCTGGCGGTGGCCGACCAGCAAATTCCGGCTCTGGAAATTCAGCCAAGTGTGCCATTGGTGCGGGGGACCGCCATTATACTGGTGTCACTTCAGTCGCAGTCGCTCAATCTGGATACCGGACTGGTACTGGCAGACAGTCTCGGCGAAAAAGGCTGGCGCACCTTGCTTATTCCCACTGACTTTACTCAGGCGGAGGCTACCCAGCCCGCCACCATAACCAGCGACAAACCTGTTGCCAACCTGCTGACCGCACCGGTAGATTATGACGCCTACCGGCTGCAGATAATCGGATTGACTAACGCTGCCTATACCCGGGCTAACCAGTTTAAAGGCTACACCTTTCTGGTTGCCGAGGGCATGACCTCAGCTGTGTTGCTCGATGCCATCCATAACGGTTTCCTCAGTGCGCCTGATACGCTGGTAAGCGTTGGCGCATTCTGGCCAGCCAGAAGCCAGAATAACGCCCTCGCCGACATGCTGGCGCAAAGCAGTTACCCGGTGCTGGATATCAGTATTCCCTCGTTAAGCCAGTGGCAGTCAGCCACCGTTGAACAGCGTCGAACGGCTGTTGCAGCGAGCCTGAAACAGCTTTATCGTCAACGCTCGTTTACAGCACAGCAAAGTTATGGCGGTGCAGGCGACCGTTTACCCCGCCCCGGCAGTGCCTGGTTAAGCACCGAAATATACAGCTGGTTGCGCTATCTTGGCTGGTAACAACGTGTCTGACGGCATAGTGGCAATCGAAAAACGCTGAACTCTCAATAGTTTTACATGTGAAGGTTAATTCTTCTCTGAAACGCCGGGAATTGAGACCGTTAATTCTCATACAGCCCACAGCCTGTATGGTATACGGAGTTATACAGGGGTGTGCGGTTACTCATCGCATTTTTGCATTTCTAACGGTGACTTTAGAAATTTGGACTATACTTCGTTTAAGTTTTTAAACCGGGTTGCCAGCGTGAGTATCAGTCAATTCATTGAGGAAAAATCCCGTCAGCTGTGTTTTTATTTATGCGCTTTCTGGCAGGGCACCCTGAATTATCAGGAACTCAATTATTTCTTCTGGGATACACTGGAAGAGTGGTCGCTTTATCGTAGCGACGATTTAGAACCCAGCACGCACAAAGAACGCGTGTTTTGGCACTTATTGCACCAAATACATTACTGGCGCGAAGATCAGCTCAACGACGACGAAATTTTGCGTGAAGAGTTAACTCACTGCGTGGCATATCTTAAAGGCGAGTCCGTCTTTCCCATGGACTGTATTGGCATCCGCCCTTAATCACAACGCTCCTCGCCCACCTTTTGAGTCAGACTTTTACTTGCAGCCATGGGCTATCCATGATCCAATAAGCCCATAACAATAGCTAAAAAGAGTCTTTGTAGTGCGCACCTCCCTGGCGATTTTCCGCGATAAGCGCTTATTCAGCATTTTTGTATTTGGCATTGCCAGTGGCTTTCCGTGGGTCATGATTGGTTCGGTGCTGTCAGCCTGGCTTAAGGATGAATCTTTATCACGCTCTGCCATTGGCCTGTTTGGCGCTATCTTTGCGGTCTACTCCATCAACTTCTTATGGGCACCGTTACTCGACCGAATTAAACCGCTGGTACTGGGCCAACGCCGCGGCTGGATAGCTCAGATGCAGCTGCTCATTATTGGCTGCTGCGGGTGGATGTCGACCCTCGATGCCCAAACGTCGCTGTATCAAATTGCCCTGTGCGGCTTAATTATCGCCTTGAGTTCTGCCACGCAGGATATTGCCATTGATGCCTTCAGGATAGACAGCATCGCCCAGCACGAAACAGATGCCATGTCGGCCGCTTCCTCACTGGCCACCGCCGGTTGGTGGACAGGTTATGGCGGTCTGGGGGCGATTCCGTTTTTAGTTGCCGATTTACCCGGCTGGGAATGGCAGCAGATTTATTTGTTACTGGGCGTGATTATGGCGTTATGCCTGATCTCAACCCTGGTGGTCGCAAAAGAGCCCAAGGTCAACCGGCAGGCGATGCTGGATGCGGCGACGGCGCGATATCAGGCTTTGTTAAGTGCCGGTGACAGCTTGCTGGGCAAAGTAACCAGTTGGCTGCTGGTGAGCCTGATAGAGCCTTTCAGGGAGTTCTTCAGCCGCAACGGCGTAAAACTGGCGTTGCAAATATTGCTGTTCGTATTTTTGTTTAAAATCGGTGAAGCCTTCCTGGGCCGGATGAGTATTGTGTTTTACAAGGAGATAGGCTTCAGTAACAGTGATATAGGCACCTACTCAAAATTGCTCAACTGGTGGGTCACCATTGTATTTTCTATCATCGGCGGGCTGGTCAATATTCGCTACGGTATTTTCCGGGGGTTGTTTATTGCCGGAATTGCTATGGCTGCGAGTAATCTGATGTTTGCCTGGATGGCCGAAATCGGCCCGCATAAAGGCTGGTTTGTGGTTACCATTGTACTGGATGGGTTTACCTCAGCATGGAGTACCGTCGCCATGGTGGCCTTTATATCCCTGCTGTGTAACCGGGCTTTTTCGGCGACCCAGTATGCGTTGATGGCTTCTTTGAGTGTGGCCAGCCGCACGTTACTGGCGTCTGCCAGTGGCATTCTGGTAGATGCAATGGGCGGTAACTGGGCATTATTCTTTGTGCTTACCGCGCTGATGGTGATCCCCAGCCTGGTGATTTTGTACCGGCTGCGGCATAACATTACGGCCCTTGAAAAAGGGCATGGCAGTTCAGCCGGTTAAGCGGAACGGTTTATTTCGATCGTAAAATTGCCTGATTACGGCCGCTTTCCTTGGCTTCATATAATGCCTGATCGGCAATATCCAGCCACTGCATCTCATTATGAAACGCCGCGGAAAACTCCGCCAGACCCAGGCTCACGGTAAACTGGATAGTCTGGCCATCATGGGTAACTTCGGTGGCCTCGGCGGCCTTACGGATCCGTTCCGCCACTTGCATAGCGCCTTCCCCACCCGCATCAGACAAGATAATCGCAAACTCTTCCCCCCCATAACGGCCAGCTAAATCGGTTTCGCGAGTCTGCTTCTTAATAATCTTCGCCAGGGTCTGAATGACTTTGTCTCCGGCCTGATGGCCGTAATTGTCATTGACCGCCTTAAAGTGATCGATATCCAGCATTATTGCAGTATTTGCGGAGTCACGGCGCTTTGCCAGACGATACAGACTCTGGAACCTTTCCTGCCAGTAGCGGCGGTTGTATAGCTGGGTTAACCCGTCCACGCGACTCATTTCGGTGAGCTGGTCGTTCAGGCCCTCAATATTCAGCCGGCTACTGGCCTGGTCTGTCACATCGTAAACCAGCATACACATGCGCTCTACCTTGCCGGAGAGTGATGACAAGGGAAACAGGGTCACGTTCTGATACATGACATCCAGCTCAGAGGTAATTGGCCGGTTACAGCCAAATTTAAACAGGTAAGGGCGCTGCTCCCAAATCATAAACACCGGCGACTTAAGGTTAAATACCGGCTCCGCTTTCAGCATCAGCCAGTCCGGCTCAATTTCAGGGAAATGCTGGAACAGGGTACCGCCCACAATCTGGCTGGGCCGTAAATTGCTGTGGTTCTCCATAAACTGGTTCCACACTTCCACGTTGAAGTCGCGATCGAGCACCACAATCCCCACTTCAACGGAACTCAGTAAGTCATGCAACCAATGCTGGCGGCTTAATTCTTCCATTACATCAGTGTTCACGGCATCAGTCCTCAATATCTACCAGTCGTGAATATATACGCTCCATGGAGGTATCCGGGAACAGCAACAGCAACTCAAAATGAATACCCCGCTGCTTTATACCGTAGCCTATTTCCACCGCCATAATGCGGTTCCAGCGCTGTTTAGTATTCGCTAACATACTTTCCAGCTCACGGTTGCGCCCCAGAATAATCGGTGACGAGTGGCTAAAAGTCACATTAAGCTGATCAGACAGGGCATTCAGGCAGGCGCCAATCAGAATGTTGGAAATATCCATCAACGCCTCAAGCTGCGCGGGCGCGGCCGACAACTGGTCGTAATTTAATAGCGTAATGATATTTTCAAAATCCGTATCATTGAAAATCACCAGCGCCTCGCCGTTGATACCGGCACTCACAAACCCTTTGGAGACTGCCGAAACACTGTCATTACGGTTAACCTCGGCAAAGGCCATATGCAGTTCGTTGTTCTCAATGATATTCACATTGGGAATAGGTAAGTCGATAAACTCCCCTAGCTGGCGCGCCAGGTTTTCACCGGCACGTCCCATGGCCACGTTCACCAGTTCGCGGTAAGCATCAAGCTTTTCACTGTCACTGCTGCCGGCCAGAGTGGTTTGTTTCTTACGTTGTTCAGAGCGCGCGTCGCCGGTATAAATACCGTACTGCTTTAATAAGGTGATGAGCTTTTGATTGTCGATAGGCTTGCGAATAAAGTCTAGTGCGCCCATCGCCAGCATGCGCGTTCGCGCCTCAGGCTGTACATCACCCGACACGGTAATCACCAGACAAGGTAAGTCTTCGCGGCGAATAACTTCCATGGTGGCATAGCCATCCATAACCGGCATATTCAGATCCAGAAACATCACATCGCCTTTACCGGCGCGGATCATGTCTAACGCTTCCTGGCCATCTTTAGCAAAGTGCAACAGCACGTCCCAGCCATCAGGAATGGCCCTTGCCATCTGCTTTCTGGCGAATGCCGAATCATCACAAATCAGAACATTGGTTCTACTCATAGCACACCCTAAATTGCTACCGGCGCTTTAATGTGCGGATGCGACTGATAGTTTTCTAACGTGAAATCATCAATGCTAAAACCAAAGATATCCTTCACCTCAGGATTGAGCCGCATGGTTGGGCGCGCAAAAGGCTCACGACTTAATTGCAGCTCGGTTTGCTCCAGGTGGTTAACATAAAGATGGGCATCACCCAATGTATGGATAAATTCACCGGGTTCGAGGTCGCACACCTGTGCCACCATCAGGGTAAGCAAGGCATAGCTGGCGATATTGAATGGCACACCCAGGAACACATCACCACTGCGTTGATATAACTGACAAGACAGTTTCCCTTCCAGCACATAGAACTGAAACAGGGTATGACAAGGCGGCAAAGCCTGCTTACCGTGGGCGGCATTAGCCTTAGGCGACATGGTCGGGTCCGGTAATACCGATGGGTTCCACGCACTTACGATTAACCGGCGGGAATCCGGATTAGTTTTAATTTCGTTGATCAGCGCTGAAATCTGGTCGACCGTTTCGCCATCGGCGCCGGTCCAGCTGCGCCATTGATGACCGTAAACCGGCCCCAGCTCGCCTTCATCGGTAGCCCATTCATCCCAAATGGATACGCCATTTTCTTTTAAATAAGCGATGTTAGTTTCGCCTTTTAAAAACCATAGCAATTCATGGATGATGGAGCGCAAATGACATTTTTTAGTGGTCACCAGCGGAAAGCCTTCACTCAGGTCAAAGCGCATCTGGTAGCCAAATACGCTCACTGTACCGGTACCGGTTCTGTCTTCTTTTTTTACGCCATTGTCACGGATATGGCGCATTAATGCTAAGTACTCTTTCATGCGTCGTTTAGCTCTTTACCGTTTTGTTAGCCGGTGGGGTGACCACACCATTCTTTTTATAGGCATATAGGATGAGCCCGAGGCCACCGAGGATCATCGGGATACATAATAACTGTCCCTGACTCAGGCCAACCTGATACAAACCAATGTGCGCATCGGGTTCGCGATAAAACTCTACGATAAAGCGGAAAGTGCCATACCCCATCAGGAATAAACCGCCAACAGCGCCCGTCGGCCTTGGACGCGCAGAGTAAAGCCAGAGAATAATAAACAGTAACACACCTTCCAGGGCAAATTCATATAGTTGCGAAGGATGGCGTGGTTGCGGTCCTGCGCCGGGGAAGATAATCGCCCAGGGCACATCCGTAGTGCGCCCCCACAGTTCAGCATTGAGGAAATTACCGATGCGGCCGGCGCCTAAACCGATAGGCACCAGTGGCGCAATAAAGTCGGCCACCTGGAAAAAGCTGGCATTCAGACGTTTGGCCTGCCAGACCATGGCAGCAATAACGCCTAACAAACCGCCGTGGAAAGACATCCCCCCGGTCCAGATCTTAAACAGGTAGGTGGGATCTTCAACAAACAGGCCCCACTGGTAAAACAGCACATAGCCCAGACGCCCGCCAATGATCACCCCCACAAAGCCCCAGAATAATAAATCGCTCAGTTGGTCACGATTCCAGGGGGAGTTAGGTAAGCGCTTTTTGGCCAGCAGGTAGGCAGCTATAAAGCCCAGCAGATACATCATGCCATACCAGCGCACGCTAAGCGGCCCGAGACTGACTATAACCGGATCGATATTGGGAAATACCAGGAAGTCTGTTTCACCCATGGATTAATTCATTCCTATTATCATGCGGATACTGACTAACACCAGCAGGCCCGCTAAAATCTTTTTAAGTAATTCTGTTGGCATATTCTGCCCTAACCGGGCGCCAAAGCCAGCAGTAAATATGGAAGTGGCCATAATGCCAAATCCTGCTGGTAAGTAAACATAACCCAGTGACCAGTCTGGTAAACCGGGTAAATTCCAGCCCGCGTGGATAAAGCTTCCGGTACCAAATAATGCGATAACCAGACCACTGACTGCCGCACAGCCAATTGCCTGACGAATAGGCACCTGGAACCAAACCAGCGCTGGCACCAGTAAAGCACCGCCGCCAATGCCCATTAATGCGGAGATTGTTCCGACTATGGCGCCCACGGTAATCAGGATGGCTGGCGTGTAAGCCTTACTCGAGGCAGTGCGCTTACCAAAGACCATTTGTGCGGCAATGAGTATGACTAATCCGGCAAACACTTTGGTCAGAATATCGGCCGGCAACATGCTGGCCAGTTGAGCGCCGGCAATGGCACCAAAGGCAATCCCGGTGCCACTTAGCACAATGACCCGTGGCACAATGTTACCCAGAGAATAATGTGCTTTGGCAGAGAAAAAACCGGTAACAATAATGGTAAACAGGGACGTTGCTATCGCCATGGGCATAGCCAGTTCATGGCTAATACCGGCAATACCGGTAAGCAACGCAGACAGCACCGGCACAATAATCAGGCCGCCACCAATGCCCAGCATGCCAGCCAACGTCCCGGTGAGCATTCCCAGGGCCATACAACTGACGAAAATGAGTAGCAGAGGATCCAATCTAAGTCTCCGTGATAATTGAGGTCGCTAGCATACCATAAGTCCACCCGGGAGGGGGGTTAGCATAGCCGCGCAATGTGATGATTTTAAGAACCGGCCCGAACTAGTCCACCGAGCCCTTTCACTTCCAGGTACTGATTAATGTGATTAAAGACTTCTTCGTAACTGTCTGAAGTTAATGCACAAGATAGTAATGACTGGGCTTCGCTCAGATTCACGTTGCGAACTACCCAGTTAATTTTACGCAGGTTAAAAGCATTCATACTGAGCTTTCGGTATCCCATTCCCATCAGCAGGATAGCGCCGCCGGGTTCACCGGCTATTTCACCACAGACCGATACCGGCACCTGATACTGATCGGCCTGCCTGGCAATATCATAAAGCGCCGAAAGCACCGCCGGATGATAACTGTTATACAAGCTGGCCACCCGGGTATTATTGCGGTCTACGGCAAGCAGGTACTGGGTTAAGTCGTTGCTGCCCACTGAGAAAAAGTCGACCTTCTTGGCCAGTTGCGGCAACTGATAAAGCACGGATGGCACTTCCAGCATAATGCCCAGGCGCGGACGATAAAGCAGTTCGCCCTTCAGCCGTGCTTCTTCTTCCACCTCAAAAAAGGCCTGTTCCACCAGTCTGCGGGCTTCGTTTACTTCGCCAACACTGGAGATCATCGGCAACATGATACTGAGGTTTTGCAAACCAATACTGGCGCGTAACATAGCGCGGATCTGAACCAGAAAAATTTCCGGATGGTCCAGCGTCAGGCGTATGCCCCGCCACCCCAGGAAGGGGTTTTCTTCGGTAATTGGAAAGTAGGGCAGCGGTTTATCACCGCCCACATCCAGCGTTCGCATCACAATTTCACGGTCCGGCGCACTCATCAGCACATTTCGATACAGCTCAACCTGCTCACTTTCCGACGGAAACCGCTCACGCATCATAAACGGGATTTCGGTGCGGTAGAGCCCTATTCCTACTTTACCGGAGCGCACTGCCGTCTCTATTTCAGCCGATAACCCGGCATTGACCAACAGATTAATGCGGCAGCCGTCTTCACTCTGGCATGGCTTGCCAGCTTCTTTATCAATGCGCTCAGAAAGTAATTTTTCTTCTTCAATCAGCTGACTGAATTCGGCTTTGATCGCCTTTTCTGGTGAAACAATCACTTCACCAGCATAGCCGTCGAGCAGAATTTCTTTCTTTTCGAGCAGGGTTGGCGAAACGTTCTGGCACCCCATCACAGCGGGAACCCCCATTGCTCTGGCCAGAATGGCAGCATGAGAGTTATTGGAGCCACGAATGGATATGATCCCGGCCAGATATTCCTTGGGGAATTCTGCCAGCATGGGCGCCGACACTTCTTCGGCCACCAGGATACTGGGCTCGCTTGGGCGGTCACTAACCGACTCACTTTTGCCACTGATGACTTGCAGAATATTCACCAGAATACGGTTGGATAAATCGACGATATCGATAGCCCGTTCGCGCATATACGGATCGTCCATCGCCTCAAACCGGGCGGCGTAGGCTTCCACCACCAGCTTCAATGATGAGGCTGCGTCCCAGCCGTCACGTATTTTCGCTTCGACTTCGCGCCCTAGGCTGTTGGCATCAAGAAGTTGGTGATAAAGCTGAAAGATCGCCCTTACGTCATCGGGCACCTGACCTTCGAGGCGCTGTGACAGTGCTTCTACCTGTGTCCGGGTCACCTCTACACCTTTACGGTAGTAGTCGATTTCCTGCTGGGTTTTATCGGTTTGTTTAACAATCCAGGTGGCCAGCGTATAGGCCGCATGAGGCGAATAGCCTACCCCCATGCCCAGCCCCGGTGAGCCAGGTACCCCGCGGACATTCTTTTGCATATGACCGGCGTAAATGCCGGCTATCGGGTTGAGTGCGCCGCGGGTTTCAGCATGCGAGATTTCCAGAGCAATTTGCGCAGCCAGCGTCACCAGAAAGGCTTCTTCATCCTCACTGAATTTACGCATAGCGCTTTGCTGCATGGTGATAACCCCCAGCACTTTACGCTGGTGAATTATCGGCGTGCCCAGAAACGCGTGGTAGCTTTCTTCTTTGACTTCCGGGTACTGTTTAAAGCGCGGGTGATTCGGTGCATCCTCAATATTCAGCGGTTCTTCCCGCTGCCCCACCAGCCCGATTAAGCCTTCAGAGAAACCAATTTTAACCAGCTCAACCGCATCGGGAGCCAGGCCATCGGTAGCCTTGAGTACAAAGGCCTGAGCGTTATAGTCGGCGAGGTAAATAGAACAGGAGTCGACTCCCATTGTTTGTTTAACGCGTTCAGCAAGGCGAAACAGCGCGTCGGTCAACCGGGGGATTTGGTTGACCTCCTGAACAATACTCTTAAGTACCGTTAGAATACTGCTTTTTCGACCCGTTTCTGCCGCCAAGAGTGACCCTACCCTTATCCTCGTCGTTTGCGACGATGCTGCTTGGAATGATGATGCTGGTGTCGCGGCTGCGAGGTGATCACCGTTCCGGCAAATTCTTTCATTACACGGCGGTAGACATCGCGTTTAAAGGACACCACATTTCTCACCGGGTACCAGTAACTCACCCAGCGCCAGTCATCAAATTCGGGATGACCGGATTTCAGTACATCTACGTCTTTGTCCTGGCAATCCAGTTGCAACAAAAACCATTTCTGTTTTTGTCCTATACAAACCGGATTACTACCTTGCCTTATTAACCGTTTGGGCAGTTTGTATCGCACCCAATTTCGTGTCACGCTCAGAATGCTTACATCTTTCGGGGTAAGCCCTACTTCTTCATGCAACTCACGATACATTGCCTGCTCTACAGTTTCCCCTTCATCTATTCCGCCTTGGGGAAACTGCCATGAATGTTGGCCATAACGTCTTGCCCAAAATACTTGACCTATTTTGTTGCAAATCACTATGCCCACATTCGCACGGAATCCATCGGTATCTATCACTCAGACTCCCGGGCACTTTATATTGTTCTGTGATAGCATTCTTTCACAAACCTTTGTGCATGCAAAGTATTTATCACATATGTTTAACGTAATTGGTTTTTAAGGGATGGAAGGTTTGCAAGTACCAACCTCTGCGCCCGGTGATTTGTCAGAACTGGAAAGCCGCGCCCAGGCAATAGCCGGGTTCAGTCTTGGCGAACTGGCTGACATGGCCAATATTGCCATTCCACGCGATTTTACACGCCATAAAGGCTGGACAGGTCAACTTATTGAAACCTGGTTAGGGGCCACCGCGGGCTCGAAACCCCAGCAGGATTTTCCCGAGCTCGGCGTCGAACTCAAAACCCTGCCCATTAATCAGCACGGGCAGCCACTGGAAACCACTTACGTCTGTTATGCCCCTCTTTTACTGCCGCCGTTAATCACCTGGCAAACCTGTAATGTCAAAAATAAGCTGCAATGTGTGTTATGGGTACCGGTTGAAGGCGAGCGCCAAATCCCGGTTGCACAACGACGTATTGCCACCCCCTTTTTATGGCAACCCAGCGAAGTCCAGAACGCCCTGTTACAACGGGACTGGGAAGAGCTTACCGAGATGATTGCGCTGGGTCAGGTTGAATCGATTACGGCCCGCCATGGCGAGGTTATGCAGCTTCGCCCCAAAGCGGCCAGCGGGCAGGTGTTAACCGATGCCCTGGATGCTGAAGGCAATAAAATTCAAACCCGACCACGGGGCTTTTATCTGCGTAAACAGTTCACCAGTCATATTCTGCAGACCCATTTCGATCAGTAATTAGCCATACGCTCCCCGGGCCTTTGACCTAAATCAAGCGATGGCGTCAGGGGCTTTGCATATAAATAAAGACTTATATACAGTCAGTAGCAGAGAATTTAGCTGGCCGGGAGAATAACCATGGCATTATTAATTAGCGAAGAATGTATTAACTGTGATCTGTGTCCGGCGGAATGTCCTAATGAGGCCATTAGTATGGGCGATGAGATTTATCAGATAGACACGGCACGCTGCACCGAGTGTGTGGGCCACTACGACGACCCCCGTTGTGTGGATGTGTGTCCGGTAGAGTGTATTGAACCGGACCCGGCGAATAAAGAAACCCTGGATCAACTGGCCGAAAAATACGCGGCCATGTACGCGTAATCGCCGGGCGCTGCTTACGTTAGCGGCGGCTTTCCAGGTATTTTAAAAAGCTGCGGCTGGCGGTGCCATTAACGCCCAGCTTTAAGCGCTTGGTCACACTGTCGAGTTTGGTATCAGAACTCATTAATACCTGCTTGGCATATTTCATTCGATACTGGTAAATAAAGCCGCGAAAATGCATTTTTTTGCCTGCCAGTAGAGCCAGACAGATTTCACTGGCCGACAGATCCGCGCGGTCGGCAAACGTTGCCAGCGTCAGGCCAATTTCTTTATAAGCTTTCTGACTAATCACCGCAGACTCAGCCCGTTTTAATACCGCCTGAGCAGCACTGTGAGACATTTTAGGCGCGGCACTCATAGCGTCATGATCGAAGGGCGATGGTGATGGTTTATGGGTACGACTAAGCTGCACCAGCACCACCAGCGTGGTCAGCGCCAGAGCTGAATGAAACCAGGACAACCAGTGGTAAAAAGGTAACAGCCCAAAGGCCACCGCCGCCACTAAGATGACCAGACAAAAAGCCATTCCGACTGCAAAGCCGCAAGCCCCGCTTACCCCTTTGATATGATACATCTCAGTATCGACCACTTGCAGAGGGAGTTCATGATGGTATTGCTGCAATTGCTCAATCATCACAATGCTGATATACAAAAACAAAAAAGCCGGGATTAAATAACTTAAATACACCGCCCAGTAACTCAGAGGGTCACCGACCGGGGCTAACCCCGGCCATTGCTGCCAGTCCCCGCCATACAACCAGCCCTGGAACACCACGAATATTGCCAACAGGATAGTCGCCCCATAAAAGGGCCACAGAAGCGGTTTTGGTTTGCGCCACACCATGGCCAGCAGGTTACGATAGACACCGGCTAACACTACGGGCAGAGCCATAACAGCTGCGGCTGTCAGCCAGGGCGACGCAGTGCCAACCAGTTGCCATAGTTCGCTGACTAACAGGAATGGCCAGCTCAGCAAGGCTGGCCAGAACCCGGGAAACCCGGTGGCCGCGCCCTCGGTCCGGCTGATTTTTAACAGTAAACACAGCCACAGGACGGTAAGCACACCGGCAGTCCAGAGCGGGATCATGTGTTGGGTGGTCATTGCGTTTCAGTTCCGTGGTAAAGGTTACCAGTAGACTTCGCCGGTCATGGCTACCTGGCGACTTCTTTCCATCACATTGAGCAGCCCGTGGGTTTTCTCATGTACCCACTCAAGCAACTCCTGTTGCTCGGCCAGCTCGGCATCAAAGATTGATTTTTTTAATAATAACAGCGCATTGAGTTCATCGATACCAATAAGGATATCGAGCCACGGAGCCCTGAAGTGGCCACGGCTGGCTGCAAACATATCGGCCAGTAAAAAGCCGTTAAATAAGGTCTGACGCAGCAGCATTTCCACCGACGTATAATTCGACGCATACATGCGGCGTTGAATTGGCATGGTTTGCAGAATAGTTTGCCATCCCTGAGACAGCCAGCCTTTGGCATGTTCCATAAGTGGCATGTCATAGCCTTTGACCTCTGTACGCCATGGCTTGTTCTGCAGCATCTGCGCAATAGCCAGTTTGAGTTTTGACGGCTCCGGCTGAAACAGTCGGGTAGCAGGATCATGCGCCTGAACCAAACCCGCCTGACGCCCCTGCAAATAGCTTATCAATGCCGGGTAGCGGGACAGCTTCTTATTGAACAGGCTCTTTTTAGACAGTAACAGCCGCAAACTTTGCAGATCGTCCTGCCACAACCAGTTGTCCGCATAACTCAGCAATTGCTTATGTAATGTGAGCATGGCCGGGCACTGTAATACGGGTAGGTATAAAGAGACCGTCTGGAGCAACATGCGAACCGCGCGAGTCACCTCGGTAAGCATTTTGGTGGCGCCCGTTTCAAAATACAGATGCTCATGTTTTTGCCAGTGCAGCAAGCCGCACTCCAGCGCCCGGCAGAAAGCATCCTCGGTAGAGATGTTATCCTGCAGCGGCAGAAAATCGGGTAACGCATCCACTTTGTGTGAAACACCATGCAGGAGCTGATAGCCCTGTGCCGCCTTTGAGGTATCACTGAGTCTGGCCGGTACCGCGTCCACCAGCATATTGGCCAGTTCGAACATCCGGTTCAGTTTACCGCCTTTTAATTCCAGCTCGATTTCCCGAATGGGGGCTTCCTGCTGCTGCGCGGCGACTTTCCCGTTATCGTAAACCAGTTCAATCTCGGCATCGGGGAAACTGATGTCAAAGACAGTCCGGTTAAAATGAGTACCAAACTGCTTCTCAAGTTGCTCATTCAAGGTTTCCGCCTGATGCCCCTCAGGCCAGGGCACGTCATTAAACAACGTGAGGTCGGGCTCCGGGTTATTCAGATCAACATTGAATTCCAGACGCTGGTGCAGGCCGCCGCTGATTTGACCGGTAGTTTTCACAGTTTGCTCATACTGACCGTTAGCCCCGCGCACACGCATGCCGATCTTATGTTTCTGAAACAAATGATCGACGGTATCGTAGTAATCATTGAGCAGATCGAGCTGACCTTTCTCTTCAATGGTCACCTGTTGCGACGTTAAGGCAGTAAAAAGGTTGTTTTGAAGTGCCGGCAGCGGATCTTCGCGCAGCACAAATTTGATTTCGGTTTCCGACATGGAACAGTCGTACTCATAAGCAGTTGCGAGATAGTCCGGCTACATTACCTGCCGGTGCTTCATTTAGCAATAGGCTCTCCCGGCAGACTGCCTGCTAACGGGTTTGTATAACACTGTATGCAGGTAAGCACTTGCCTTTAATGGTGTCAGCCCCTAACATCAGAGCATTATTTTATGATGTAGAGACACTCATGCGCTTGCTAACTTTTCTTTTCGGCCTGGTTGTTGTGAGCCTGCCCGTTGCGGCTCAACAATCTTCAGACAACGTAACGGCCAACAGCGACCACTATATCGCTGATAACCTTATTGTTTACCTACATTCAGGACCAGGTCGGAATTACCGGATCCTGGGCTCTATCGAAGCAGGGGTACCGGTGACGGTGCTGCAATCTGATGCTGACAAAGGCTTTACCCAGATAAGCGACACCGACGAGCGGGAAGGCTGGGTTGAAACGCAGTACCTTATTGACACTATTTCCCGCCGTGCGCAATTACCACAACTGAGTCAGCGGCTGGCCAACAGTGAGCAGCAACTCAATCGAATTCAGTCGCGTAATAGTACTCTGGCTCAGGAACTGGCGCAGGTGAAGCAGCAAAATGCCCAGCTTGAAGCAAGTCTGAATGAGTCTCAGCAATCGGTTGCCTCACTGGAAGCGCAAATCAGCGATCAGGACACTCAGGAACGCTACAGGATGTTCAGTTATGGCGGTATTGTTGCCGGTGCCGGTGTTTTGCTCGGCATAATTATTACTTTTATTCCCAAGCGACGCCGTCGCAACGATTCGTGGATGTAAGCTAAACACATCGGGATCAAAAAAGGGCGCTTCAACAGAGCGCCCTTTTTTATGTTGGATAAGCTAACTACTCATCTTCATCCACCATGGTCATCAGTGAAGTATTCCCCCCCGATGCCGTGGTATCAATACTGATCGTTTTCTCGGTCATCAGACGCTGGATCAGTTTATCGTTATATTCGGCGGTGATCACCGGCAGAATAGCGCCCTGACGTTCAGCTAACATCGCCGAGATGTGTGCTGTCCGTTCGGTACTGCTGTCTACCACAACACCGGCCAGCTGTTCATCCATTAACAGTGCATCGAGGTGGCTCAATCTGGCTACCTGGAAGACACCATCTGGCGCCCCTACCGATTTAAACTTCTCTTTGACAGCCAGCGCTTCTTCATAGAACAGATCAGACACAACGGAAACAACGCAGTTACCGGTGGCCAGCGCCGACACAATCGACAGCATCCAGTATTCGAAAGCCACTTCTTTATCGGCGAAACACACCAGTACCCCTCGTGGCTCAAGGTAGAGCTTATTAGACTCTCCCGTAGGCCCCGGCAGTATGGTGGGTTTGGCGAGCTTTTTGTCGATACTGATTAACTGCGAACGGGCCGAGGCCAGCGTGCGGTTAAGGTCATCGGCGAGCTCTTCAACTATATCCACCGTCGCCAGTTTTGCCAGTAGCTGGCGCACTTTGGAAATGCGCTCATGCAATGGCAGGTAGCGCCAGGCTTCTTCAGTCTCGGTTGCCTTACGCATAATGGCAGCCGCTTCCTCATGTTGAGTGTCGCCACCTGACAGCGCGTCATCAATGCTTTCCGGCTCTTCCAGAATGGTAGGTTTCGGGGTGGCTTTTTCCATCATTAGCCGAGACAGGTAGCTTGGTCCACCGGCTTTCGGCCCGGTGCCGGATAATCCGCGTCCGCCAAACGGCTGAACCCCCACAATCGCACCAATCATGTTTCTGTTTATGTACACATTACCAACCCGTGAGCGGGCAGCCAGTTCATAAGCGCGTTCTTCAATACGGGAGTGGATCCCCATGGTCAGGCCGTAGCCGGTATCGTTAATCTGTTTCAGAACGTTATCCAGCTCTTTGCCTTTGAAACGCACAACGTGCACTACCGGCCCAAACACTTCCCGTTTCAGCACACTCAGATCGCTGATTTCGTAAAGCGTAGGCGGGAAAAACGTGCCGTCCTGGGCGCTTTCCGGCAGCTCTGACTGATAAAGGAGCTTGCCATTTTCTTTCATGTACTCGGCATGTTCCTGCAGCGAAGACAGGGCTTTCTGATCGATCACCGGACCAACGTCGGTACTCAGCCACGACGGATCGTCAATAGTCAGTTCTTGCACTGCCCCGGTAAGCATTTTAATAAGGTTATCGGCAATGTCTTCCTGTACAAACAAGACCCTTAATGCCGAGCAGCGCTGGCCGGCACTCTGAAAGCCTGAGTGAATGACGTCATCCACTACCTGTTCGGGCAGTGCAGTAGAATCCACAATCATGCAGTTCTGACCGCCGGTTTCGGCAATCAGCGGTACCTGCTCGCCACCGCGCTGCGCCAGCGTTTTGGAAATAAACGTACCGGTTTGTGTGGAGCCGGTAAAAATCACCGCCTTAATCCGCTCATCCGGTAGCAATACGTTGCCAACATCCGGGCCCTTGGCAATAACCAGTTGCAGGGCGTTGTCCGGCAATCCAACCGACCGCATCATCTGCACCGCTCGCAGAGCTATCATACTGGTTTGTTCGGCAGGCTTGGCCACTACCGTGTTACCGGTAGCCAGGGCTGCCACAACCTGACCAAGGAAGATGGCCAGCGGGAAGTTCCACGGACTAATACACAGCACTACGCCACGGGGCACTAAACGCTCATCCTGGCTGAGCTCTACGGCTCTGGCGGCGTAATAACGACAGAAGTCCACGGCTTCGCGCACCTCGTCGATAGAATCCTGCGTCACCTTACCCGCTTCACGGATACAAATAGCAATCAGCTCATCCATATGACGTTCGAGGGAATCAGCCACCTGATTCAATAGCATCGCCCGTTCGCTGGCAGAGCGCTCTGACCACTCTTTAAAGCCGCTTTCGGCATTATCGAGGGCTTGTTTAATGGCTGCTTCATCCGCGTAATGATGGTAACCCACAATATCGTTGAGGTTCGCCGGGTTCTTCACCGGCACCGCACCTTCCGGCACATTCTCTGGCTGCACAACGTACTGGCGAGCATAACGGCCTAAGTTGTACTTGAGAGTATTGACGGTATTCAGATCGGTAAGATCCATGCCTTTAGAATTCACCCGCTCAGGGGCAAACATCTCTGAAGCTTTATTGATTTGCTTGTTATAGCGGTATGTCAGGCGCTGAGTCAGCTCTACCGGGTCTTCAAGCAGTGCCTCTACCGGTTTGCTATCGTCCACAATGGCGTTAACGAAAGAAGAGTTAGCGCCATTTTCCAGTAAGCGACGAACCAAATAAGCGAGCAGATCTTCATGGATCCCTACCGGTGCATACACACGGCACTGAATTTGTTCTTCGGTCACCACCTGATCGTAAAGAGTATCGCCCATTCCATGCAGACACTGGAACTCAAAGCCCTGTTTGTCATCACCGGCAAGCTCAACAATCACTGATGCGGTGTAAGCATTATGCGTGGCAAACTGTGGATAAATGGTATCGCGGTATTCCAGCAGCTGGTTAGCACAAGCGTGGTAAGACACGTCGGTGGAGGATTTCCGGGTAAAGACCGGAAATGCATCTACACCCGCTGTTTGGGTAAGCTTAATTTCAGTGTCCCAGTAAGCGCCTTTCACCAGTCGCACCATCATTTTGCGACCTACGTCGAGGGTAAGTTCGCGCAGCCACTCAATTACGTGAATCGCACGTTTTTGATAGGCCTGTACGGCCAGACCAAAGCCTTCCCAGCCATCCAGGTCCGGATCGCGGAACACCGCTTCAATAATATCCAGCGAGGTTTCCAGACGGTCGGCTTCTTCGGCATCAACGGTCAGACCAATATCGTATTCTTTGGCCATCATGCACAGTGATTTAAGTCGTTCCGGCAGCTCTTTCATAACCCGCTCGTAATGCGAAAACTCATAGCGTGGATGGATAGCCGAGAGTTTTACCGAAATCCCCGGTGACTTACGCGGCCCTTTGCCAGCCGCCGCTTTACCGATAACCTTGATGGCCTTAACATACGCATCGTAGTACCGGTCGGCATCGGCAAAGGTGCGAGCCCCTTCACCGAGCATATCGTAAGAATATACGTAGCCTTTCTTTTCTTTTTCCTGGGCTCTTTCTACCGCATCTTCAATACTTTCGCCCATTACAAACTGACGACCCATCACGCGCATGGCAATGTTCATTGCGCGGCGGATCACCGGCTCACCCAGCCGGCCTATGGTCTTTTTAAGCAGGCCGAACTGTTCGCTTTTACGTTTATCAGCATAGTTAACCATGTTGCCGGTAAACAGCAGTCCCCAGGATGAGGCGTTAACGAACAAGGATTCACTGTTGCCCAGATGCGGGGTCCACTGGCCTTTGGATAACTTGTCTCGAATGAGCTCGTCCTGCGTGTGTTTGTCTGGTACCCGCAACAACGCTTCGGCCAGACACATCAAGACCACACCTTCAGAGGTAGACAACGAATATTCGTTAAGCAAGGCATCTACACCACCGTGGCCCTCCTGCTCGCGCCGAATTTTAAGCACCATGCGTCGGGCACGCTCCCATGCCCGGCTGCGGGCCCGGGGATTGACTTCGGCAATGGGCAGGATCTGATCGACCGCGTCAGTTTCAGGGATGCGATAATAATCGCGGATTAACTGTCGGATCGGGCTGGTGGTCGTAAACGTGCTTTTAGTTAACATTGAACCCCTTGTGTACTTTCTGTCGTATAAAAATTAAGATTAGCACCGTTTTTTAACGCGGTAGTATGAATACAGATCACTGTTATATTTGTAGAAGCGCCTAATGCTGCGCTTTGTAACAAAGGTTATGTATTCTAACCAAGACGACTGCGCCGGGGTATGCCCCTGAACCTGCCCGTGACGAGAAAGCCGGTGAACTAACGTAAGATTTTGTTGCCACATTAACTGGCCAGTTTTGGCGCGTCAAGGCAGAGCCGGTGCGCTGCGTTGCTGTGCGATATCTAACAGCCTGGCGTTAACGGTGTCTTTCATAGTCAAGGAGCAAGCAATGCAGAGCCGAGCCGCTAAGTTTTCCATTTGGATAGCAGGGATAATTCTTACTCCGGTAGTTATCTACTGGCTGTTTGCCGACATGCTGATTAAATCCATTCTGGAGGGGCAGCTTACGCAGTCGCATGGCGCCGAGGTCAACATCGGCGGCTTTGAACATCAATTGTTTCCTTTTAAAGTCGCCATTACCGAGGTGGCGTTTACCGATCCCTCAGAGCCTCTCAACAATCAATTAGTCGTTGGCCGAATGGCAGGCGATGTCGAGCTTACCGCGCTGCTGTCAGACCAACTGATTATGAATCAGGTAGATTTACTCGATGTCGCTTTTAATCAGCCCCGCTCTGCCCCTGGTCAGGTGCTGCGTAAACCTGAAGGGCAAAGCTTTGATGATTTACTTAGCGAAGCAAAAGAAGCATTACCGACTGTGGATGAATTGCTGGAGCGCTCGCCACTAAAAACCACCGCGGCAGTAGAAGAGGCCAGAACCACTTACAACACCTATGCCGAAGCATTGAAAACCGATTATCAGTCGCTCCCCGACAAAGCGCGCCTTGAATACTACAAAACGGAAATACAGAAACTTCGCGATACGGATTTTAAAAACCCGGCTGAGGTGGTGAAAGCCAAAGAGGCGTTTGACCAGTTAAAGCAACAAATGCGCAATGATAAGGAAAGCATTACCACTTTCAGAGCGAAAGCCAGTGAGGCCAGAGCGGCAATGAGTGCTTCCTTACAGACGTTAAAAACGGCACCGGCTCAGGACTATGAATTGCTTAAAGGCGTTTATGCCGGTGACCAGGCCGCCCTTTCACAGTTGACCGAAGCGGTATTCGGCGATAAAGCGGCGCAATATAATCGTTACCTGTTCAGCGCTTTTGATTTGCTGGTTCCTTTGCTTAAAGGCAGCAACGAAACCTCAGAAACAGAAGAGCAAGCCGGTACGCCGCTGGATGTCCTCATCAGGCAAGCCAATATATCGGTCAACTGGCAGGATACCCTGCTAACCGGCGACTGGAAAAATATTACCAATATGCACGCCGTATTTGGCAACCCGACAACTTTCTTTTTGAATGCCGCAGCCAAGGGCGCACAAACCTTCTCTACCCAGGGGCAGTTTTTTATTGATAGTAACGGGCTGGACGCCTCGCAGACATGGCAAATTGCCGGGGTGCTGCTGGACAGTGTTGCCCTGAGCCAAAACCCGCGACTTGATGCGTCAATTAAGCAAGCCTTACTGGCGACCAGTGGTTCGCTTAAGATTACTGATAATATCCTCAATGGTTCGGGCCAGGTCGACCTGACCGAACTGACCATGGCAGCCACCGGCAGTGATAACCTGACTAACGCCATAGCCGGGTTGCTCGATAGTCTTAAGCAGCTTGATATGAAAATGGACATTGGCGGTACGCTGACGGCCCCCAATTTTGGTTTTTCGTCTGACCTGGACAGGCAGCTCGCAAACGCAGCATTATCCAGCCTGAGTGCATCGCAACAGGATAAACTGAGCGAACTGAATAGCAAATTACAAGGCATGGTGGGCGATCAGGACGACAACCTGGCCAGCGAACTTGGCAATATATCCACCTGGCTGACCGCCAGTCAGCGTGACGAAGCCGCATTGCAGGAATTACTGCAGGCTACGTTTAAAAACGCGGTGGAAAAACAGAAAGACAAGCTGCTGAACAAACTGTTCGATAAACTGGATGGACGTTAAGCATCCAGCGCGGCATAATAACTTCGACTAATTCGAACAGGTGTTCATTGTGTGGCGAGATCGGGCAATCCTATTTATTCTGTTAGCGCTGTTAGGCGCGCTACAGGTTCGCCTGTGGCTCGGGAAAAACAGCATCCCTGACTATCTGGCCAAGCAACAAGAAGTGCAAAAACAGCATCAGCAAAACGCCAACCTGGTGCAGCGTAACGCCTTGTTAAAGGCAGACATCAGCGATTTGACTATTGGCCTTGAGGCGGTAGAAGAAAGAGCCAGAAACGAGCTGGGCCTGATCAAACGGGGTGAAACCTTCTACCGGATATTACCCACCGAAGAAGACTAAAGGGTGCGGGTAATTTCTGGCTTAACTCTCCCTTCCGGCAATGACCATCAAGAACAATAAAGAGAAACAAACCTTTGAGCATAACTAATACATCCATTGTTGCCGTGGTTCCTGCGGCAGGTATTGGTTCACGAATGCAGGCCGATCGCCCTAAACAATATCTGACGATAGGCGCGCAAACTATTCTGGAACATACGCTGCTAACGCTGGCAGCCCACCCGGCGATCTCGCGGGTTGTGGTGGCCATTAGTCCCGATGATGAATACTTTAAGCAGCTACCGCTGCAAGATGCGCCCTGGCTTACAACCGTTCACGGCGGCGAGAGTCGGGCAGACTCGGTATACAACGCTCTGGCAGAGCTGGCCGATGACGAGTGGGCCCTGGTGCACGACGCCGCCCGCCCCTGCGTAAGTCACCTCGATATCAGCCGGTTAACCGAGCGTACCGGCGCTGTGGATTTTAGTGGAGGCATTCTTGCCACACCGGTTCGCGATACTATGAAGCGCGGCACAGCCAGTACCAACTCAACCCCGGTGGTAGTGAAAACAGAAGAGCGGGACAACCTCTGGCACGCACTAACCCCTCAGTTGTTCCCGGCTGGCATTTTACGTGATGCGCTGGCTGGTGCATTGCAAGCCGGCGCAGTGGTGACCGACGAAGCTTCAGCAATGGAGTTTGCCGGCCACAGCGTTGAATTAATCGACAGCGATCCGGCGAATATCAAAATTACGCGCCCGGCAGACTTAACCCTGGCACAATTTTATTTACAACAAAGCAGGTAATTGACTCTTATGCGAATCGGACACGGTTACGACGTTCACAAATTCGGCGGCGAAGGCCCAATTACTATTGGTGGTGTAAGCATTGATTATGAGCAGGGCCTGCTGGCCCACTCAGACGGCGATGTACTGATCCACGCCCTTTGCGACGCCTTACTGGGCGCTGCTGCACTGGGTGATATCGGTAAACATTTTCCCGATACAGACAGTGCTTATGCCGGGGCCGATAGCCGCGGATTGTTGCGCGATGTGATGGCCCGGCTACACGGCCTGGGCTATAAGCTGGTTAATGCCGATATGACTATTGTTGCCCAGGCGCCCAAAATGGCGCCGCACATAGCGACCATGCAGCAATTACTCGCCAGCGACTGTCAGGTCGACACCGATCAAATCAATGTAAAAGCCACCACTACCGAAAAACTCGGTTTTGCCGGTCGCAAAGAGGGCATCGCAGCCTACGCTGTTGCCCTGATTACGAAATGAGCACTATGCAACTACACACTGAACACTGGCAATACCTTAACGATACGCCCGTCGCCAGCGGGCTACTAAAACAACATATTGCCGACTTTAAGGTAACCGAAGAGCTCGGCTATACACTGTCCGGTGATGGTGAACATATTTATGTCGAGCTTGAGAAAACGCAGCTCAATACCGCCTACGTAGCCGAGCAACTGGCCAGTTTTTGTGGTTTGCCACTACGCCAGGTGACCTACGCCGGTCGAAAAGACAAGTATGCCGTTACCCGTCAGTGGTTTGGTGTGCATGTGCCAGGCAAAACCGAATTTAACTGGGACGCCTTTACCCTTGAAGGCACCCGAATCCTGCAGGTACAGCGTCATAACAAAAAACTGCGTACCGGCCAATTAAAAGGTAATCACTTTGAAATTACCCTGCGAGCAGTGACCGACCCGGATGCGGTAGTAAACAGACTGCAGCAGGCGGCCCGGACCGGCGTACCCAATTATTACGGCAGCCAGCGTTTTGGCGTCCAGCGGATCAGTGAAGAGGGCGAAGTTAACCGCGGTGGCAATCTGATGATGGCGGAACGGATGCTTAACGGCGAGGTAATTAAAAACCGTAATAAACGTTCTATGGCCCTGTCGGCGTTGCGTAGCTGGCTGTTTAACGAAATGCTGTCGAACCGCATCGCCAGGGGCTGCCTGCATACCATAACCCCCGGCGACGTGATCAACCTTGCCGGTTCGAACAGTATTTTTGTTGCTGATGAAGACATCCAGCCACTCAGTGAGCGTTTAACCCGACAAGATCTGTCTACCACCATCCCATTGTGGGGCAAAGGCGATATTGGTTCGGCGGGCGATGCCAGGATCATGGAGCTGGAATCAGCCGCCGCTTATCCCGAGGTCACCGCGTTTCTGGCCGATCAAAAACTCAGTATGGAACGTCGTGCTGCGATTATTTGGCCACAACGGCTTGAATGCAATCAGCAAGGTGATACATTAATCATACGGTTTTTCCTGCCCTCAGGCTGCTTTGCGACCACGGTATTAAGAGAATGTCTGCTTACCACCGAGTTAGCCTGATGGAACACATTTCCTGTAGATACAACCGGTATACTTATTAGCTTATGAAAATACTACTCAGTAATGACGACAGCGTTTTTGCCAAAGGCATTGCCACCATGCATGCCGCGCTGGCAAAACAGCATGATGTTACGGTAATTGCCCCCGACCGCAACTGCAGCGGCGCGAGTAATGCTTTGTCATTGCATCAGCCATTGCGAATTCAGCAAATGGAGAATGGCTTTTTCGCCGTTAATGGTACGCCTTCCGACTGCGTCCATCTGGGGGTTAACAGCTTTTTGCAAGAAGATCCCGAACTGGTTGTCTCTGGCATTAATCACGGCGCGAATCTCGGCGACGATGTGATTTACTCGGGCACGGTAGCAGCCGCTACCGAAGGCCGATACATGGGCTTACCAGCCATAGCCGTTTCGTTATGCAATTATGAGGGTGGTCATTTTGAAACCGCCGCCCGGGTCGTGGTGGAAGTAATAGAGAAATTAATCACTCACCCACTGCCAGCCAATCAGATCCTGAATATTAACGTGCCGGATTTACCTTATGACAAACTGGCCGGAGTCAAGGTCACCCGCCAGGGCCGACGCCACCGCGCGGAGTCCATGGTAAAAGCGAAGGATGCCTTTGGCCGGCCGATATACTGGTATGGCCCGGCCGGCGCAGAACAGGATGCCGGGCCGGGGACGGATTTTCATGCTATCGCAAACGGTTATTGCTCAGTAACACCACTGAGCGTTGATATGACTGCCCGCGACAGCATTGCAGAAATGGAAAAGTGGCTGGAAATGTAAGCCTCAATAAGAAAAATAACCCGCAACAAGAATTAATGACACATGAGAACAACAAGAAAAGGCGATGCACTCGCGCAGCTGTTGTGCGATGAAGGGATTTCGAATCAGAAGGTGCTCAATGCTTTGGCCAGTGTTCCCCGCGAACGCTTTTTACCGGATGCATTACAGCATAAGGCCTATCAGAATACGGCATTACCCATTGGACAGGGACAAACCATATCGCAACCTTATATTGTTGCCAAAATGAGTGAATTGCTGCTGGCTGCACCGAACGCCGCGAACTCAGTACTGGAAATTGGCACCGGCTCCGGCTATCAAACCGCCATTCTCGCTTTGCTGTTTCCCCAGGTTTTTTCGGTTGAACGCATCAAAGCGCTGCAATTTCAGGCCAAACGCCGTATGAACCAGCTTGATTTACATAATATAAAAATGAAGCATGGCGACGGCTGGCAAGGTTGGAGCAGTAAAGGCCCCTACGACTGCATTATTGTTACTGCGGCGGCCAGCAGTATTCCCCAGGCCCTAACCGACCAGCTCAATGAAGGCGGCCGACTGGTGATACCGGTGGGCGACGACCAACAGGAATTACTTTGTATCGATAAAATTGAAGGCGAACTGCACAGTACCACTGTGGAAGCGGTTCGTTTTGTTCCCCTGGTGGCCGGAGACCTCCTTTGAAATTATTCCAACCTTGTTATGATCTCGCTTTACGCTGGTCTAAGCACCCGGCCGCCAGTCGCTATCTGGCGATACTGAGCTTCGCCGAGTCTGTCATTTTTCCCATACCACCAGATGTCATGCTGGCGCCCATGTCGCTCTCGCAGCCATCGCGCGCCTGGCACTTTGCCCTGATCACCACAATAGCTTCGATTGTTGGCGGGGTGGCAGGTTATCTGTTGGGCTTTTTTGCTTTCGACACCCTGTTACAGCCCTATATTGAATCATCAGGTTACGCTCACAAACTGGAAACCGCTATAGGCTGGTTTGAAGCCTACGGCGTGTGGGTAGTTTTCCTGGCGGGGTTTTCGCCTATTCCGTACAAGGTTTTCACCATCAGCGCCGGTTTCTTGCAAATGGCTTTTCTACCCTTTTTAATTGCCTCAGCCGTTGGCCGCGGTGCGAGGTTTTTTTTAGTGGCAACACTTATGAAATGGGGTGGCGCTAAGATGGAAGAGCAGTTGCGTAAATATGTGGAAGTACTTGGCTGGGCAGTGGTTGGACTGGCGGTTATCGCTTATTTGATGCTACGATGAAGTTACACAACACTAACGTGATGCGCGGAATAATCGGCATTATTGTCAGCATAGCGTTAGTGAGCTGCGCAGGTCCCGAACGGCCGGCGCCGGTGGTAGTACTGAACAGTCAGCACTACCCCAAAACGGCGGAAAAGCTCACCCAGTACACCGTCAAAGCAGGGGATACGCTCTATGCGATTGCCTGGTATACAGGGAACGATTACCGGGATATAGCGAAATGGAATTCGTTGTCCGAACCCTACAATATTTATCCCGGCCAATCACTGAATTTACAACAACCGCGAAGGGTGTCAAAAAAACCTCACAGTGTCAATAATATGACTGGTCAAACTAGCAGGCAAAATCCAAAAATGTCTATTGACCAAAAAGATAGCCAGGCGTATTGTGATTGTGAATCAGATGTTAACAACACAAAAGGAGTTGTGAGTAAGCCCAAAAAGAAAGGCTTTCCACAACGTGTTGAAAAATGGATGTGGCCTGCACAAGGTCGGTTCCAATTATCAAACAGTAACGGTCAGACCACCCAAACAGGGGTCGACATTTACTCAAATCAGGGCAGCGAAATCGTTGCTGCTGCCGCAGGGAAAGTTGTATACGCTGGTAACGCGCTGCGCGGATACGGTAATCTAATAATAATAAAACACACCGAATCCTTTTTAAGTGCATATGCGCATAATGATCAGATAATGGTCAGTGAGCGTGACTGGGTTAACGCGGGTCAGGAAATTGCAAAAATGGGCAACACCGGAACAACAACCGTTAAGCTCCATTTTGAAATACGTTATCGGGGAAAAGCAGTAGAACCGATGAAATATCTACCAAACAAACAATAACAATAAATAATAATAATAATTAAGAATCAGGAGAACGTCGTAAGGTAAAACAACGCAGGAGATACAGTTGTGGGTCAACAAAATATCGCTGTCATCGACGCAACACCCCAAGACGAAGTAGACAACATCGAAGTTAATGAAAATATCAAAGACGACGAGTTGTTAAATGAAGAAAATGAAAAAACCAAGACCGACACCTGGATAAACCAGGAAGAGGTCACAAAAACACTGGATGCAACTCAGTTATACCTGAGCGAAATTGGTTATTCTCCCCTGCTTACCGCAGAAGAAGAAGTCCACTTTGCACGCAGAGCACTGAAAGGCTGCGAAGCATCTCGTAAGCGAATGATCGTTAGCAACCTCAGGTTGGTAGTGAAGATTGCCCGACGTTACAACAATAGAGGCCTGGCACTGCTGGATCTTATTGAGGAAGGCAACCTTGGATTGATTCGGGCCGTTGAAAAGTTTGATCCGGAAAGAGGGTTCAGATTCTCAACGTATGCAACATGGTGGATTCGTCAGACTATTGAACGAGCCATTATGAATCAAACCCGGACGATTCGGTTACCAATTCATGTGGTAAAAGAATTAAACGTCTATTTGCGTGCGGCCCGTGAACTGGCTCAAGAGCTTGATCACGAACCTACAGCAGAAGACATTGCACTTTATCTGGACAAGCCCATTGATGAAGTTAGCAAGATGCTGCGTCTTAATGAACGCATCAGCTCTGTTGACACTCCCATTGGTGGTGAAAATGATAAAGCATTGCTCGATATTCTGGCGGACGATAATGAATCAAGTCCGGAGGACGAGTTACAGGACAGCAATATTAAACAAAATATTGTGTCCTGGTTGCAGGAACTAAACGCTAAGCAACGTGAAGTGCTGGCCAGAAGATTTGGACTGATGGGCTACGAGCCCTCAACCCTTGAAGATGTAGGCGCTGAGATTGGCCTGACGCGTGAAAGGGTTCGGCAGATTCAGGTAGAAGGTCTGCGTCGTTTAAAAGACATGCTCAGTAGTCAGGGCCTGGATTTAGAAAGCGTCTTTAGCCGTCTAAGTTAATTGATACACAAAAACGCCCCGATTCGGGGCGTTTTTTATTGTCTGTCGAGAGTAATGAATCGGTATGGATGCGGGTTTTTATCGTCTGCTTCAAACGATTGCTCGTTGGTGATAAGCCATTCACCAGCGGTCTTATAGTCTGGGAAATGAGTATCGCCTTCAGTATCGAGCTCTATCTGCGTAAGATATAAGCGATCAGCTTTAGGTAACAGGCTGGCATAAATTTTACCGCCACCGATGATCATCACTTCTTCCGTTTCTGTTTCCTGCGCTTTTTGCAGGGCCGGCTCAATGGCGTTAACCACCACCGCATCGTCCAACTGATAGTTAATATCGGTTGTAATAACAATGTTCAATCGGCCAGGTAAGGCTCTGCCAATGGATTCATAGGTTTTTCTGCCCATAATCACTGGCTTGCCCAGGGTAGTGCGTTTAAAGTGCGCCAGGTCTGCTGGCATATGCCAGGGCATCTGGTTATCTTTGCCAATTACCCGATCGTTCGCCATGGCGGCAATCATAGCTATTTTCATTTTCACTGACACCTTACTACCCGTCAGGTTACTTACGATAAATCACTTCGACATCATAATCGTCGTCATCATCATCCCAATCATCATCATCATCGTCGGCCTCTGCCTGTGGCTCAGGACTATAGGTATCCCATTTGAACTCAACTTCAGGTTTGTCCTGCTCTTCTTCTAGCTCATCAGGCAGGCTCTCAATGAAGTTCATGATTTCATGGCAAAGTGGTTCGAGCCCTAAACGCTGAAAGGCGGAGATATAGTAAACCGGACCGTCCCATTCCAGCTTTTCAACGATTTGCTGACACAGTTCTTCAGCTTCATCCTCAAGCAATAAATCAATCTTATTGAACACCAGCCACCGCGGCTTACCAGCCAGTTTCGGGCTGTATTTTTCCAGCTCATTGATAATAGTGAGGGCGTTCTCAGCCGGATCGGACTGATCCGCCGGCATCAGATCGACCAGGTGCAACAGTATCCGGCAACGTTCAAGGTGTTTAAGGAATCGAATCCCCAACCCCGCCCCTTCCGAAGCGCCTTCAATTAACCCGGGAATGTCGGCAATGACAAAGCTACGTTGGGCATCTTGTCTGACAACACCTAAATTAGGGACCAGCGTGGTAAACGGATAGTCTGCCACTTTCGGCTTTGCCGCAGACACAGAACGAATAAAGGTTGATTTTCCGGCATTCGGCAAACCGAGCATGCCAACATCAGCCAACAGCATCAGTTCCAGTTTCAGATTGCGAATTTCGCCGGGTGTGCCGTTGGTTTTTTGTCGTGGAGCACGGTTGGTACTGCTTTTAAAACGAGCATTGCCCAATCCGTGAAAACCACCCTGAGCTACTTTTAAACGCTGTCCATGACGGGTTAAGTCTCCCAGCACTTCCTGGGTATCGGCGTCCGTAGCGCGGGTACCCACCGGCACCAGTACGGTGAGATCTTCACCTGCTTTACCGGTACAATTGCCGCCCATCCCGTTCTGACCACGCTCAGCGCGATGAAAACGTTCAAAACGATAATCGATTAAGGTATTCAGGTTTTCATCGGCTTGTAAGTACACACTACCACCATCACCACCATCACCGCCGTCCGGGCCACCTTTGGGCACATATTTTTCGCGACGAAAACCAATGGTACCGTTGCCGCCATCGCCTGCTTCAACTCGAATTTCAGCTTCATCTACAAATTTCATGTTTACCCCGGACCGAACCTTAAACTTTTAAGTGTAACTCACTTTATCAAAGTGCGTAGCAGTTATGCCTGCATACCACTTCAATGATTATAACCTGTCTGTGTTGCCTGCAACAAAAAACCCCGCAAGCGCGGGGTTTTTTTAATCAGTATGCGATTGCGCTTTATTCAGCAACAATGCTCACAAACTTACGGTTGTTAGGTCCTTTAACTTCGAACTTAACTTTACCGTCAGATAATGCGAACAGGGTGTGGTCTTTGCCGATACCCATGTTGTTACCAGCGTGGAAACGAGTACCGCGCTGTCTAACAATGATGTTACCGGCCAGCACAGACTCACCACCAAAACGCTTAACACCTAAACGTTTACTTTCTGAGTCGCGACCGTTTTTGGTACTACCACCAGCTTTTTTGTGTGCCATGTGTCTATGCTCCTATTATGCGTTAATACCAGTGATTTTCACTTCAGTGAACCACTGACGGTGACCCGCTTGCTTACGCGAGTGCTTACGACGACGGAACTTAACGATTTTTACTTTATCGCCACGACCGTGTGTAACCACTTCAGCAGTCACTTTACCACCGGCTACATATGGTGTGCCGATTTTAACGTCGTCACCATTGCTAACCATTAATACGTTATCAAACTCTACACTGTCGCCTGGAGCGACTTCGATCTTCTCGAGACGAACGGTTTGACCTTCGGCCACACGGTGTTGTTTACCACCACTTTGGAAAACCGCGTACATAACTTTCTCCGCTCTGCGCCTAAATTTATTGCGCAATCAATTCTAAAACAGGGCGCGAATTGTACGTGAATCGATTTTCGATCTCAACCCCAGAATGCGAAAAAAGTTTATTTTTCGAGCGAAGTTATCAATCGCCGGTCAGAGTGACTATTTTAACAGGTTTAACGGTCAACAAAAATGCTTGTTTTGATTGAAATTTACCTGCAATTTCAAGGTCATGCGATTTTATACTTAAGGAGGCGTATGGATTGTGTTTGTCTGATAGTCGCGGCGATGGGCGCCCTGCGATCGCCGGATCCGTTGTCATTTGTCCCGACAAGCCTGTTAATTATGGTGAAATTAATCTAATTCACTGGATAGACGATAATATTTATGTACAATCTGCTGCCAGTCAGCTTACACGTTCCGGACACTACGAGACGCTATGAATATTGATCAAATAAAAGCATTGGCCGAATCCGATATGCAGGCAGTTAATAAACTGATCCAGCAGCAGGTCGATTCGGATGTTGCCCTGATCAATCAACTTGGCTTTTATATTGTTAACAGTGGCGGCAAACGACTCCGCCCGCTGTTAACCGTGCTGGCGGCCCGAGCGTTAAACATTGAATCCGGTCAGCATCACACGCTGGCTGCGATAATCGAATTTATTCATACCGCTACGCTGTTACACGATGATGTGGTTGATGAATCAACCATGCGCCGTGGTCGCGAAACGGCTAATGCCCTGTTTGGTAATCAGGCCAGCGTACTGGTAGGTGACTTCCTTTATACACGTAGTTTCCAGATGATGGTTGAGCTACAGAGTATGCGGGTTATGGAAATCCTGTCTGACTCCACCAACCGCATTGCTCAGGGTGAAGTTCAGCAGTTGATGAACTGCAACGATCCGGATACCACCGAGGCGAGCTACTTCGACGTAATTTATGGCAAAACTGCCCGTTTGTTTGAAGCGGCCACTCAGTTAGCCGCGGTGATTACCGGACAATCCGCTGAAGTTGAACAGGCTATGCAGGCGTACGGTCGCCATCTGGGGACTGCATTTCAGCTGGCTGATGACATTCTCGACTACGAGTCTGACAGCGAGGCCATGGGCAAAAATGCCGGCGACGATCTGGCTGAAGGTAAACCTACCCTGCCTTTGCTTTATGCGATGTGGCATGCCAATGAAGAAGACGCATTGCTTATCCGTGAAGCCATCGAAAAAGCCAATGGATTACCCCATTTACAACGCATAGTAGCGGTAATGAATGATACCGGTGCACTGAGCTACACCCGTCAGAAAGCCTTTGAAGAAGCTGATACGGCAATCTCAGCGCTTAATGTGTTGCCTGAAAGCGATTACAAGCAGGCGCTAATTGCCCTGGCGCACATCGCTGTAGACCGCAATAGCTAAAGGCTAAATCCCAACATTCCTATCATAAAACCCAGGATCCCGCCCAGCGGCGGTGCCCAGTGGTTATCCATCCGCACCTGGGGGGCGATGTCCTGCAGCACCGAATAAAGAATTCCCCCCGCGGCAAACAGCATAATAGCCGATACTACAATCGTATATTGCGAGAGCAGAAAGTACCCTACTAACGCCATCATCGGTCCCAGCAATGCCATTAGCAAAAACATCACCAGGATTCGCCGCGAGCTAAAATGTCCGGCCGCTTTGAGTTCGCGGTAGGCATTAAAACCCTCGGGAAAATTTTGCACTGCAATTAACAACCCTAACAGCACACTGCCACCACCGAGAGCTGCCGTTGTGCCAAGCGCAATGGACTCAGGAATAAAATCAGATAACATCGAGGCCAACTGACTGGCGGGCAGTTGTTTTCGCGCCAGCCAGATATCCAGTGCCATAAAAGCCAGGGCACCAAGCAGGAAACTCACGCAGGAGGCGGCAGTCCCCAGCTCCTGCATGCCATCCGGCACCAGCACCAGCGCCACCGCCGACAACAGTGCTCCGGCCCCCATGGCGAGGATGCCATGCCGTAACTCTTCGTCGAGCCAGGCCGGAAAAACGCCTTCAACCCTGGCCAGTAAGCCGCCCGCAGGCATAGCGAGGCCAGCCACGAGTGCCATTATCACAACATAGACGACTGACGGGTCTGTCACGCAATTCCCTCTGTTAACTGTGTTCGCTGCGGCTTATTGCGCGTTACCTTCGGCAATTCGGGTCATATTTTCGTTACTGTCCCGGTGCACAATAATATTATCCTCAATACGAATGCCGCCATAAGGCCGATAGGTTTCCACAACACCCCAGTTCACATATTTTGATAATTCACTGCTTTTCAAATCGGCTAGCAGTGATTCAATGAAGTACAAACCCGGCTCAATGGTAAAGACCTGACGGGCTTCCACTGTGCGGGTGCAACGTAAAAACGGGTGATCGTCAGGCGCAGGTTTGGGTGTGCCGCGATCGTCCATTACCAGTCCGCCCACATCATGCACCTGCAATCCGAGGAAATGGCCAATCCCGTGCGGGAAGAAAGTACGGGTAATACCCTGCGCCAGGCAGTCCTCTGCGTTCATGTTAACCAGTCCGGCCTGCACCAGCACATCGGCAATGCCCTCATGGGCCGCCAGATGAATATCGGCATAATCCACACCAGGTTTTAACCTGCCGGCCAATGACAGGGTGAGCTTGTCGAGCTCACTGATAAGCCCTTTAAACGGATTATCACCAACGGTGTAAGTCCGGGTGATGTCAGCCGCGTAACCATTATAATTGGCACCGGCATCAATCAGAAATGACCGATGTTGCGCTGGCCTGGCGGTATCATAGTGCATGTAATGAAGAATCGAGCAATGCTCATTGAGAGCAATGATACCGGTATACGGCACGTCATTATCGCCCTGTTGAGTGGCGGCATTATAGGCAAGATTAATAGCAAACTCGCTTTCTCCGGCAAAGAATGCAGCAGCAGCGGCCTGATGACCCGCTACAGCGATGCGGTTCGCCTCACGCATACAGGCCAGTTCATAGTCTGTTTTATAAGCCCGCTGATAATGCAGGTAATGCAGTGCTCTGTCCGGGTTAACGTTGTCAAAACCCAAAGCGCTGGCCACCTCAATGTATTCCCCTACATAGGCAAAATGACGTTTGTCATAAGGCAGGTGCTTTTCAACCATATCCGGCTGTTTAAGCATCACCACGTCAAAACAGTCAGTCCAGTACTCGTTTGGCTCAGGCGGCACCTTGTGCCAGAAGTCTGTAGGCCGGTAAAAGATAAGTTTCGGTTTATCCACACCATTTACCACCAGCCAGCAGTTAGGGTTGTCGATAACCGGTAACCAGGCTTTAAACTGCGGATTCACTTTAAAAGGGTAATGGTTGTCGTCTAAAAACAATCGCTTGCTTTGACCTGAGTGAATAACCAGCCCTTCCAGTCCTTCCCGTTCCAGGGCTTCGCGGGTGCGTTGCTGGAGTGTGTCGATATGCGCTGCATACAGGTCGTGATGCTCTGTCATAGTGCCTCTGTCGTTATCTTTTATGCTTGTATTATGGCGCATAACACTACCATGAGCCTAAGGTAAAGTCAGGCTGTCCGCCGAGAGTTTCATGCGACTCAAAGTATCAAACAGGTGTGAGGGCTGACCGAGCTGAACCTGATAGATATACCGGTACGCCATCACCGCTTTTACGTAATGCCGGGTCTCCCGGTATGGGATGTTCTCAATCCAGACATCCAGCGATTGCTCGCCGCTGGTTGGCAACCACTCCATCACCCGCTGCCAGCCAGCATTGTACGATGCAGACACCAGCACCGGGTTATGGTTGAGTTTGTCATTTAAGTATTTTAAATACTGAATACCAAACTCCAGGTTTTGTTCAGGTTCGAGCAAAGTGCGATACCCTACCCGCTGATTGCTGATGTAATTTACCGTGCCGGGCATTAACTGCATCAGTCCGCGTGCACCGGCGGGAGACACCGCATCAACCATAAACGAACTCTCCCGACGAGCAATCGCCATTGCCAGCGCCGGGTCGACCTCATGCTGAGAAGCTTGTTGCTGAAATTCCTCGGCAAACGCCATAGGAAAGCGGCGACGCACATCATTAAAATAACCGGTTTGCGCAAAGCCAATAATCGCCTGATCATGCCATCCCCAGTCACTGGCAAGCAGGGTCACGGCACGCTTTTCTTCGGTGGTTAACCGCCGGTTGAGGTAATACCATTCCCGCCGGGCTTCTACATACCGGCCCAGCTTGAATAACTCATAAGCGCGCTGTACCGCAGGCACTGTACTCATTCTGGCCAGGGTGTAATCACTCATTTCCAGAGGTTTATCGGCCAATTCAGGCGGCTGTTGCAGCCGGGCACTGGCCAGGAACCCGTAATAATGGCGCTCTTTGGCCAGCTCGCCGTAAAGTTGTTGCGGCCCTTGTGCCGCCTCAAGTTCTCCCAACCCGCGAGCCCGCCAGTAACGGAAAGCATCCTGACGCTGCTCATCCTCCGGCGCGGTCTGAATAACTTCTAACGCCTGCTGCCAGTCACTTTGCCGCAGCATGTAAGCCAAATGCCAGTGCCTGACATCTTCCTCAGCGTCAGGGACGTTAGCCTTAGCCAGCCACTGATCGGCGTTATCATCGCCTTCAATCACAAGACTGATCGCAATAGCACGGTAAATCTGTCTGGTTTGCGCTTCGCTGAAGGCAATTTTGCCCTGCCAGTACTGAAAGGCCTTTATGGCTTTTGCCGGTGTTTGCCAGGCGAGTCGAATCAGGCCGTAATACAGCACCGCCTTTTCCTGCTCCGGGTATTTACCAGGGAACAAGCTATAGTTGAGCACAGTAGACGATGAACGTCGGGTTTGCCGCCATAAATCCACCAGATAATGATGTGATGCAGGCAGCCTGCGCTGTAAATACCCCAGCAGATTGCGATCGCCGCCTCTTATTACTTTTTCAATCCGGCCCAATACTTTATCGGTGGTCATATGACCGGCTTGTTGCCATTGTTTAAATACCGGGTCGCATTCGTCCGGGCGTGACTGCCCCGATAACCACAGGGCATCGACCTGCTCAAACCAATAGTCGGGCGCATCGGACTCCTGCAACTGATAGTGCAGATACTGGCAGGTGTATTTAGTGCCCAATCCCGGCTGATAAGCCTCGATAAACGCCGCCTGTTTTTGTCGCTTGCTTAACAGGTCGAGCCAGCGTTTACGCAGGTGAGTTGCCAGGGGGGTGCCAGCATAACGGGCCAGAAACTCATCCACCGTTGCAGCGGTGAGGTTACTCAGGGTCCGCTCGGCGAGCCGTAACTTCAGATAAGGCACCAAAGGATAGTTAGCCAGGTCTTCAATATCCTTGTGGATAGCCGGCAGCTTAGAAACTGGCAGGGTATTGAGTTGTTTTTCAAGACTCAGAAATTGTGCACGTTGCTGTTCACGCTGCTTGCCATCCTCGGCAAAGGAGAGCGGCGATAGGATCCAACTCATTAACGTGAATAGCAGAACGAACCGCATTGCCTGCACACTATCTCCTTCTTCGCTTGGGGCACCATCGATTCCCCGTAGTGTAGATATTCTGCGTCCGTGATGACAGCGAAAATCGATGACTCGCTTTTCTGCGAGTTTCAGCGCAAAAACTAACCAACAGTGCTACCATCAACAACAGCTTTACCGTAACTGGCTGCCTTCCTCTTTAATTTAGCAAAATTGGCAAAAAATGGCAGTGAAAGGATTGGCTATACACAACTATAAATAAATTAAATATGCGTTAAAGGGCTTGAAAACGTTACCTTAGACACCATTGATTCAACATAATTGAAACACCCGTTTGAATTTTTGTTGATATTTTTCTCTGCATTGGAAAGAATCAGGGTTTGAAAGACAACGCGCCTCCCTACAATTTTATTAATTTCATGCGTAACGCTGAAAGGAGACAACAATGATCTACGAAGGCCAAAATCTAACGGTATCACTGTTGGATAACGGTTTTGCTGAACTGGTATTCGATGCCAAAGGTTCAGTAAATAAATTCGACCGCCAAACCATCAGTGACCTGGACGAAGCGACCCAGGCAATCGCCAGCAACAGTAACGTAAAAGGGGTGGTAGTTCGCAGTGCCAAGCCCGCTTTTATTGTTGGCGCCGACATCACTGAATTCACTGATATGTTTGCTCTGCCTGAAGAAGAAATTCTAGCCTGGGTGGCAAAAACATCAAAAGTGTTTGACCGTTTCGAAGATCTCCCGGTTCCTACAGTCGCCGCAGTGAATGGTTTTGCATTAGGCGGCGGCTGCGAGATGGCGCTGGCCTGTGACCTTCGAGTTGTTGATACCACCGCTTCCATCGGCCTGCCAGAAGTGAAATTAGGCCTGATGCCAGGTTTTGGTGGAACAGTACGTCTGCCTCGGCTTATCGGCTCCGACAATGCCCTTGAGTGGATGACAACCGGCAAGGATCGCAAAGGTCAGCAAGCGCTTAGTGAAGGCGCCGTTGATGCCGTTGTCGCTCCTGAAAAACTGACAGACGCCGCATTAAGCATGGTAGCCGACGCTGCCGCAGGCAAAATCGACTGGCAGGCTCGCCGCGCGGCGAAAAAAGCGCCACTTAAACTAAACAGTAATGAAGCCATGATGAGCTTCTCTACTGCACAAGCCTTTGTTGCCGCGAAAGCAGGTAAACACTACCCGGCCCCTCACATGATGGTGGAAACGGTTAAGAATGCTTCTTCACTGGATCGTGATGGCGCGCTGGCACTGGAAAATCAGGGCTTTGTAAAACTGGCCAAAACGGATGCAGCGAAAGCGCAGATTGGCATTTTCATGGCCGATCAGCTGGTTAAAGGTAAAGGCAAGAAATTAGCTAAGTCTGCCAGCAAAGCCGTTAAAATGAACGCCGTGTTAGGTGCCGGTATCATGGGTGGCGGTATCGCTTACCAAAGCGCCGTAAAAGGTTTACCGGTGATAATGAAAGACATCAACCAGCCCGCCCTGGACCTCGGTTTGTCTGAAGCTGCCAAAATCCTTAACAAAGGAATGCAACTCGGTAAGGTCACACCTGAAAAAATGGCGAAAACGCTTAACGCTATTACGCCATCACTGGAATACAGCGCCATTAAAGACGTGGACTTAGTGATTGAAGCTGTGGTTGAAAACCCAAAAGTTAAGAGCATGGTACTAAAAGAAACTGAGCAGCACGTAGATGAAGACACTCTCTTATGCTCAAACACCTCCACCATCTCTATTAACCAATTGGCAGAAAGCCTGGAAAAACCTGAGCGTTTCTGCGGTATGCACTTCTTTAATCCAGTGCACCGCATGCCACTGGTCGAAATCATCCGCGGCGAGAAAACTTCAGACGACACCATTGCTGCCGTAGTGGCTACCACACTGCAAATGGGCAAAACGCCTATTGTTGTGAATGACTGCCCCGGCTTTTTGGTAAACCGCGTATTATTCCCTTACTTTGCCGGTTTCTCGAAACTGGTACTCGACGGTGCTGACTTTGTTGCCGTTGATAAGGTCATGGAAAAACAATTTGGCTGGCCCATGGGCCCGGCTTACCTGCTCGACGTGGTAGGAATGGATACCGCCGACCACGCGGCATCAGTAATGGCCGATGGTATTCCAGAGCGCATGGCAAAAGTTGAAAACGACCCGGTAACGCTACTGTTTAAAGAAGAGCGTTTAGGTCAGAAGAATGCCAAAGGCTTCTACAACTTCAGTAAAGATAAGCGTGGTAAGCCGAAAAAAGACGCGGCCCCTGAAGCTTATGAGCTGATCAAACCTCACCAGGCAGAAGCCGGCGAGTTCAGCAGTGAAGAAATTATTGCTCGCCTGATGATCCCAATGGCCAACGAAGCGATTCGTTGTCTTGAGGAAGGCATCGTGGCCAGTGCTGCCGAGGCTGATATGGCCTTAATTTACGGACTCGGCTTCCCGCCGTTCCGTGGTGGTATTTTCCGTTACATCGAAACTATGGGATTAGCGAACTTTGTCGAACTTGCCGACAAATACGCCCATTTAGGTCCGATTTACCAAATTACAGACGGCGTTCGTCAAATGGCCGCTGAAGGTAAATCTTACTTCGCTTAATCACCTTAGGAGACATAATCATGAAAGATGTAGTAGTTATTGACTGTATTCGCACGCCCATGGGTCGCTCCAAAGGCGGCGTATTCAGAAACGTTCGTGCCGAGAGTTTATCGGCGCACTTAATGAGTGCCCTGATTGCCAGAAACCCGAATGTGGATCCGGCAGAAATTGAAGACATTATCTGGGGCTGTGTACAGCAAACCAAAGAGCAGGGCTTTAACGTGGCCCGTAATGCCCAACTGTTAACCGAAATACCGCGCAGCACTGCTGCCGTAACGGTTAACCGTCTGTGTGGTTCATCCATGCAGGCCCTGCATGATGCCACTAAAGGCATTATGACCGGTCAGGGTGATGTTTATATGATTGGTGGCGTTGAGCACATGGGCCATGTGCCAATGACCTTTAACCTCGACTTCCACCCTGGACTGGCCAAGTATACGGCTAAAGCGTCTGGCAACATGGGGATGACAGCAGAACTGCTGGGCCGTCAAAACGGCATTACCCGTGAGATGCAGGATGCTTTTGCAGCTCGCTCGCATCAAAAAGCGCACCAGGCCCACCTGGAAGGCCGCTGGGCCAGCGAGATTGTCGCCACCGAAGGTCATGATGCCGACGGCGTACTGAAGATGATCGACTTTGATGAAGTGATCCGCCCCGAAAGTACCCCCGAATCCATGGCAGCGCTGCGTCCGGTATTTGATCCGGTCAACGGTACTGTTACCGCTGGCTCAGCTTCAGCCATTTCGGACGGCGCTTCGGCGATGCTGTTAATGTCGGCCGACCGTGCGAAAGAGCTTGGCCTGACGCCGCGCGCTAAAATTCGTTCAATGGGTGTGGCTGGTTGTGACGCGGCGATTATGGGTTACGGCCCAGTGCCTGCTACCCAGAAAGCCCTTAAGCGTGCAGGCTTAACCATGGATGATATTGAGATTGCAGAGTTCAACGAAGCCTTTGCCGCTCAGGCGCTTAGCTGTATCAAGCAACTTGGCTGGCTGGATAAGTACGACGAGTGCGTAAACTTAAACGGCGGCGCTATCGCTCTGGGCCACCCCCTCGGGTGTTCAGGTTCCCGGATCAGTACCACACTGATTAACCTGATGGAGGCCAATGACAAGTCAATTGGTCTGGCGACCATGTGTATTGGTTTAGGCCAGGGTATTGCTACCGTATTTGAACGCGTGTAAGACTGTATAACTTCATTGAAGGGCACCTTAGCGGTGCCCTTTTTTGTTGTATGACGAATGGTTAGCCGACAACATTAAAGGCGCGTACTGCTCACTGGTGGGTGACTCTTATTTTCACTTTCGCGAGGACCTTGATACAGGCTACTAACCTGCAAAAAAGTGTTTTACTGCATCAAACAGGCTGGAACAGCGTTGGTAGCCGGAGGCCACCCCATCGCTTTCATAATGAGAATCCACCCGGTATAACTGGTTGATTCCGGCGCTTTGACCGGCCTGTATGTCTGACATTTTATCGCCAATCATCACCGAGCTTGCCAGGTCAATCTGATGTTCTGTGGCAGCAGCGTTGATCATACCCGGATTTGGCTTACGGAAATCACAATCTTTAAGGTATTCGCCCTGACCGTGGGTGGCGTGATGGGGGCAAAACCGAACATCGGTAATGGCGACCCCATGTTGGGAGAATTGCTCACACATCCACTTGGTGAGCGCCGCAAACTGCTCTTCTGTGTAGTAACCCCGTCCAATGCCCGCCTGATTAGTTACCACAATAATGTCGTAGCCTTGTTGAGAGATCATTTTACAGGCTTCAAACACACCGGGGGCAAATTCAAAACTCTCAGGCTCGCACACATAACCGTGATCGATGTTAATCACGCCATCGCGGTCGAGAAAAAACGCTTTTCGCTTTGGTGCCATAATGATTCCATTTAATCGGGCGAGCTCAACTGGCCTAATTTTCGATATCAGCCAGATAGTCGGCGTTCAGTATTGCCGTAAGATTCTCATTCTGAATATCGTTGGTCCAGAATTCAAAGTTTTTAAATCCGGCCCCCACAAAAAATGCCATTTCGTTGCGAAAAACCTGCTCAGTCGTCATACCTTCGTCAAAGCGTTCCGGCTCATCGGTAAAACTGGCGATGGTCTGACAAATGGCGAAAGAGTTGTTGGCGGCTTGCTGGGCGACACTAAATACCGGATATTCAGACTCCCTGGGATTAGTGGCCATACGTGATGCGCACCACCAGATTGCCACACCACAACGCTCGCCAATAGTGTCAAAACAATAATCGTAGGCCGTTTGTGCCAGGGCAGCGCTGTCGAACACGGTATGCGCTTCAAGTATAATGGAGGTCGTTGGAAAATACGTCATATACATATCCACCACGCTGTTGTAAGCGTCGCTAAGCCGGGAAAAGGTGTAGCCGGCCGCTGCAAACTCGCTCTCATCCACACGCCAGTGCATCTCAACGCCGTTAGTCATCGCGGCATAAGTAACGTAAATACCGGCCAGGTTGGGGTGACTGTCGAACTGCACACCGAGTTCGCTTACCAACGCTTCTTTATAACTCAGATAATCAGCATCCCACGGTAAGCACGTCACCGCCGGGTTGCCCCTGAACGAGTAGTCAAAGGTCACACACTCATCGAGCAGCCACTGGGGCATCTCTTTGCTATCAATGACTGCCAGATTGACGAAATCGCCCAGGGTTTCAGCTTCCAGTAGTTCTCGCTCTATCACTGAAAAGTCATATTCTCCGGCCGTGGGATTGATATCTGACCAGCTTAACCTAATCAGCGTGCCAGAGACGTGAGGTAAGCCATTAATATGTTCGGATACCTGGGTTGAAGGGGTATTGATGTTTCTGACGCCCGCACTGTTAAAAACGCCCTGAGGGGCCGCTTTCGTTTCGCCTGCCGGGGGCGGATCAGGCACTGGTGGCAAAGGCGTTGGCGTTGGGGAAGACGTTGCAGAGTTACCGCCTCCACAAGCCGTTATAAGCAGTACCATAGCAATCAGCAAAACGAATAGTCGAAACAAAGGTGGTTACCTCGTTGATAGAAACAGCGCATTCGATTATCAGACCGACCCGGTTACTGCTTTCGGGCTGAATCTTACTCAATCAAAGTATGCTGGTAATCTCTCTCATTCTCAACTATGACGTGACGAGCTGTTACCGACAAATATAAAAAAGGCCCCGAATGGGGCCTGAGAAATCATGCTGCGAGGCTTACTTCAGCAGCGGGGCGTACTCGTTTTCCAGAATAGTCATCAAACTGGCATCCTTTAAGTCAGCAGACCAAATCTCGAAGTTTTTAAACCCTTCGCCGATGAAGAAGTCCATTTCGTTGCGTAATGCTTCTTCTGATGTCCAGCCCTGACCAGAATCGAAACGGTCTGGCTGTGTGCTGAAATTACCGATGGTCTGACATACAGCAAACGAGAGTTCAGTAGCTTGCTGGGCAACATGATAAACCGGGTATTCCGCCTCTCTTGGATCGGTTGCCATACGTGATGAACACCACCAGATGGCCACACCACAACGACTGCCCAGTGTATCGTAACAATGATTGAAGGCATTCTCAGCGAGGTAGGACTCGTCGAAAACCGTGTGAACTTCCATCATTATTGGCGTAGTGGTAAACGCGGCAGCATACATATCCATAACATCGTTATACGACTGCTCTAGGCGGTCTGGCGTATAACCGGCTGCTGTGAACTCATTTTCATCCACACGCCAGTGCATCTCAATACCGTTAGACATAGCCGCGTAGCTCATATAAACGCCACGCAGGTTAGGGTGCGAGTCAAACTGTGCACCTAATCGACTCACCAGCTCGGCTTTAAATTGCTGATAGTTGCTATCCCATGGCAAGCAGGTGGTAGCGGGCTGGCCACGGAAACTGTAATCGAAGGTTTCACACTGATCCAATACATACTGGGGCATTTCCTTACTATCGAGAATCGCCAGGCTGATACTGGCATCCAACGCTGCGGCGGCTGCCAGTTCATTTTCTAACGGTGTGAAGTCGAACACTCCTTCAGAGGGGTTAATTGCCTTCCAGCTGACTCTCACCAGACTGCCTGACACATAATCTTCGCCGTTAATATCATCACGAATTATGGTACCGCGCTGATCGCTCGAGCTGATAACCCCTGCACTGTGGTAGAGCCCCTGAGGTGCACTCTTAGTGTCTGGCTCCGGAGCAGGTTCAGGCGTTGGTTCCGGAGTTGGTTCCGGAGTTGGCTCTGGAGTCGGCTCAGGCGTTGGCTCAGGCGTAGGCTCTGGAGTTGGTTCAGGCGTTGGCTCTGGAGTCGGCTCAGGCGTTGGCTCTGGAGTCGGCTCAGGTGTTGGTTCCGGAGTTGGCTCTGGAGTCGGCTCAGGTGCAGGGTTCCTGAAGTTTCGGCGCCAGAAATTACGGGAAGTAGCAGTCGCAGTAAACGCACTGGTACGAGAAAATTGAACTTGGGTCGATCCATCGAGGTTATTGGTTTCCATACCTTTACGGGTGAAGTTAGTGTCGCTCAGGTTAGCAGCACCTGCAGAGAATGTTGCAGAGATCACAGCAGTAGCAACAACACTTTTAATAAAACCAGTCATTTCTATTTACCTCAAAAAAAAACTTAAACACGGTTGCAAAGAACGGGATGCATTAAAGTCTTTTTCGGTATAAATAAAAATCACAGCCCCTATACGAGGGTATATAAAACGCGACCTGAAGCTATTTTACGGCCTTTTTGCGGAATCATTATCGCCTCGGGCAACGCATAATTTAAGCCTTAATGAAAAGACTAACCCTATGACACAAAACAGCTTTAATGCTATTCACTTTTGCTATTCTGAGCGATATTAAAAAAGACAGGCTTTAATCATATTCATCCGCACAATCAGGTATACAAAAAAATAACCTACAGTGTGAAAGAAAATTGAATAACGGCGGTTGAGACACTTAAAAATGCTAAAAAGTACGATAAAACAACAGGATCTAATAAAAAATGGTGACCGGGGTTTTCCTGAGCACAACATTCTTACTATTTTTGCTCACAGGTGAGCGAAGTAATCTAAAAAGGAGTGTTTTTCCCAGGGGTCTATGGCACGATAAATGACTCTCGCAAAAATTAAATAATGCACAGTACGCACTGAAGCAACCCTACACGACAGGAGTAATGCATGAGCCCGGATATTCTGGAAGAGATCAAAGCATCCATCGCGGTAAAAGAAGCCACATTACAGGATGAAGCACTGCTATCTCAACTTAGCGACCTAATAGATGCATGCCTGACTTCATTGCAACAAGGCGGTAAAATCATTTTCTGCGGAAACGGCGGCAGTTTCGCCGACGCACAGCATTTATCTGCTGAGTTTACGTCCCGCTTTCTGTTCGATCGGGCGCCACTGCCTTCGTTGGCATTAGGTACCAACAATTCCGCCATCAGCGCCATTGGCAACGACTATGGCTATGAATTCGTTTTTTCCCGGGAGCTGCAAAGTATCGCTACTGAAAAAGACGTATTTGTGGGTATTTCTACCAGCGGCAACAGTCCGAATGTGATTGCTGCTGTGGAAGTGGCGAAAACAATGAACGTTACTACCTATGTATTAACCGGTAAAACCGGGGGTAAGTTAAAAGCACGGTGTAATTGCCTATGCATTCCTTCGCCAGATACGGCACGGATTCAGGAGTGTCATATTCTGCTCGGCCACATATTGTGCGGACAGGTAGAAAAGCGTTATTTCAAAGGATAAGGTAAAAGACTGACGCGCTAATTCAGTTGATACTCAATAAAAAAGCACCGTAAGGTGCTTTTTTATTGAGCGTTTCAGGTAACGCCGCCGTTAATCCAAAACCGGCAGGCCGCTGGGGACTTCAGCAGGGATCATTTCCCCCCTTTCAAAGCTGTTCCAGTCGGTGAGTGCTTTCAGGAACGCCATAATATCATCAACCTGATCTTCGCTCAGGTTTGCAGGCTGCAATTCATTTGCGTCAATGACATCCTGACGCAGCACCAGATCGTTGTAGCCTTCCAGATCGGTTAATTCAAACTCTGCATGTTGAGCCACGACTAACTGACTACCATCATAATTTTCCAGTGCTGTAAGCGGATCCAGATGATGTTCAATAACGCCTCGTAAGGTTGCGTAGGCACCATCATGGCCATAAGGTGCGGTTAGCCATACATTTCGCAGGGATGGTGTTTTAAATTTCGCCCAGTCCTCGGACTTACCGGTACGTTCAGCACGCCCCCTATCCTGCAGCGGAAAACGGAACTCTGGACCAGGACCTACCTGAGGCATAGCAATCCCATGGAACCCCTGATCGGTTTGAAATTTGCCACTGTGACAGCTTGAACACCCAGACTCGCCATAGAATAAATTCATACCGCGCACTTGTTGTGCGGTGAGCGCATCGGTGTTGCCGCGTAAGTAGTCATCAAAAGGGCTGTTGTCACTTCTAAAGGCGACGGCCTGAAAAGCGCCGACAGCATTGGCATAGTGTTGAATTTGCATATCCCCGGCACTCAGAATTTCGCCTGGATAAGCATCCATAAACAATTGCACATACAGCGGAATCGCTCGTAAACGTTGCATATAAACGTTCCAGATAGCCGGAAAGTTTGCAGGCCCGATACGGGGTCTGACCACAGAAGACACCTCATTATCGCCAATTTCCCCCATCATTTCCGCGAAGTTTGTAATTGGAAATAATGATTGTCCGGCTAAAACGTTTTCAATATTACGCGGTGTGGCACGACCTGACGGCAAATCCAAACGTCCATCACTGATCTGATGAATCCCATTCCAGTTCATTTTGATGAACTCTTTGGCGCCAAGATTAAACAGGTGTGGTGCATGCCGGCCAATTCGGGTGGTCACGGCTTCCGCCCCTTCACCAGTGGTGCGGTAACGGCCAAGGCCACGACCACCTTCGCCGATCCCCAGAGACAAACCATCACCACTGGTGAGCAGTGGGTTATGACAGGTCGCACAGGATATGTTTTGGTTACCGCTCATGATTTTATCAAAAAACAGCATATTCCCCAGTTTAACCTTAGCCTGGGGCGGGGCGCCGTTATCGTAATAATCGGCATCGGTGACCGGTTCAGGAAGTTCCTGTGCCTGTGCGCTACTTAACGTAACGGATATTCCCAGAGACACAGCTAACAGTTTCAGTATATCGGTATATCTGACCATAAGGTCTTCTCCTTGTGTTCCAACCCATTGCACTTACTGCTGTGCACTCAGAGTGTTTCTTGTTTTTGTGTTTTATTGCTTTTGTAAAATTAATGCTGCAATATGGGGACCATAATTTACTCAAGTAAATACAGCCATTTATAACCTCAAGTATAGAAAGCAGGCACCAAGCTGAACAAAAAAGCATCAACCTGGTGCAAGGCCACTTGCCTTACTCGCGAATTTGTATTTCTCTTATAAAAGGATATTCCCGGGCCGGGTTTGCACCGAAATCACGGCACCAAATGCGTAACAGGTAGGTTCCTGGCTCTTGCAAGGTCCCATTACCCGAAGTACCGTCCCATTCGTAATAGACATCCTGCGCACCTTGTTCGCCATCATAGCCGCCCCCCAATTGGGTTCTGACCAGCTCGTTTATGGTGGTGAAGCCCGATTCATCGAAGATGTAAATAGTAACAACCGCACTTTCAGTAATGTGAAAACCGATGCTCCCTGCTGTACCGGCACTGAGATCCACGTCGACAATTTCCAGGTTTTCCACTTCCACCGGTGTCATATCAATGACAATATCAACGGCAGATTGCGCCGTACTGCCGTCATCTGACTGAATAAACACATTAAAGGTATAGGTCCCTTCCGGATACGAGGTGCCGTCTTCAAGCAAACCATCCCATTCGATGGTGGTAGACGCACTCTCACCGGTCTGAGAAAAGATAAGATTGGCATCACTGTCGAGCAACGTCACTTCCCAGGGTAACGACTGATTAAAAGTAGCCGTTGCAATGGCAATATCCGTTCTGCCATCATCATTCGGCGAAAATGCCTGTCGGTCTGTTGTAAAAGTTACGATTTGTGGAAGTCGCTCAGGTGAATCGACACTATAAACCCGAATAGTACCGGTTCTTTCGATTGGTATTCGCTCGGGTGTGTAGGCGGTTATTACGTAACTGTACTCTCCTTCACTCACCACTTCCCCGTCAGCATTTCGTCCATCCCAGAAGTAATAAGTACTGGTTCCGGTGCTGGAAATATTGACGACACTGGCGCCCGTATTTGTGTAAATCGCCACATTCGAGACCAACGAATCGGAGAAAGCAGCAGCGAGCATTACCGTTAATTCAGCCTCAGGGTCAAAGAAACCGGGAACGTCACTGATGTCATTCACTAGCGGGATAGCACTAGTGCCGTAAGACAGTGCAATATCGAAAGAGTCATAACGGTTATCATCCCACCCGACAATAAAGTTGTTATTCTCATCGACGTCCGAATCGATAACCAGCGAACCGTTATCACTCGGTGAAATCACCACCAAATCACTAAATGTTTCGCCACCATCCTCAGACTCCACATACACTGTTTCATAATTGCCCGTGGTGGTATCTGACCAAGCCAGAAAAACGTCGCCGGTGGGTCCGACAGCCAGAGAGGGGTAAATAGACGTCCCGCTGTTAGCCGAAATATTTCGTGACTCGCTAAAAGTCTCGCCGCCATCGCTTGATCTCATCATTAGGATATCGGTATTCTGATTTAACAACTCCTGATCCCAGACAATATAAACAATATCGCCATAGGCCTGAATATCCGGTCGCTGGATTGTATCCGGCGAAACATAAAGCTGACGGGGCGTTTCGAACGTTTCGCCGCTATCGGATGACGTTACATAAATCAGGCTGTCCTGTTGTGCCCAGACTATTCTTACCAGACCACTGTCACTTACGGTTAGCGCAGGTTCAACAATCACGTTTGTTCTGTAACGCAACGGGCTGCTAAACGTTGCGCCATTGTCTGTGGAGCGAATAATATTGACCGCGGTATCCGATGACCACACCACATAGATGACGCCAGCGGCGTCAATGGCTATCGTAGGTTCGTTACTTGCCTGAGCTGAATTTGAAAGGTTCGTTTCTGGATTAATGTCATTGGCGTTACGGGTTGGGCTGATCTCAAACACGCCTGATTCTTCGTTTTGCTCAAGGATCAGGTAATAAATATCCGAAGTATTGGTTTTAGTATCCTGCCAAACCACGTGCACACTGCCGTCAGGCGCAACATCAATGTCTGCACGTTGCGCCAGACCGATGATTTCAGATCGTGAGTTTGAAAGCTTTATGACTGTCTGCTGTTCAAAACCATCAACTTTAACTGCGGTATAATAAACTTCGGTTGCTCCTTCGATGCCGGTGTTATCATCCCAGACCGCATGATAGTTGCCGTTATTATCAAACTTAATGGCAGGCCGCAGAGTAAGACCGGGGTTATCCGATAAATTTACCGGTTCAAAGAAGTTAACTCCCGGTGAGCTTAAACCGGTATCACAAACGTCCCCCTGGCCATTTCCATCTTCGTCTTCCTGCTCGGGGTTGATATCAATCGGACAGTTATCTGTTCTGTCTGATACGCCATCGCTGTCGCGGTCACAGGCATCGCCCAGACCATCCTCGTTGCTATCGGCCTGATTAAAATTAGCAGTAAAAGGGCAGTTATCGAGTTCGGTTGGAATCGAGTCACTGTCTACATCACAGGCATTTCCCACCCCATCACCATTAGAATCTACCTGATCGGGATTATCCTCAAACGGGCAATTATCCTCTACGTCCAGGATCAAGTCTGCATCGGTATCCTGGCAAGCATCGCCGGGGTAAGCTTCATCGCTGTTCAGCTGTTCGGGGTTTGCAACATCCGGGCAATTGTCGATGCTATTGAGAATACCGTCGTTGTCATTGTCACAGGCATCACCAATGCCGTCACCATTGGCATCCAGCTGATCAATATTAGCTGTTGCCGGGCAGTTATCATCAATACTGCGAATGCCATCACTGTCTTCATCACAGGCGTCACCGATTGCATCGCCATTGCCATCGAGTTGTTCAGGGTTGAAGGTTGCCGGGCAGTTATCCACGGTACTTTCAATACCGTCACCATCAACGTCACATGCGTCCCCCAACCCATCACTGTTGGTGTCCAGCTGGTCGGTATTGGCCACCAGCGGACAGTTATCAATGTCGTCATCGATAGTATCGTTATCATTGTCGGTATCGCACTGATTAATAATGCCATCACCATCCTGATCGCCCGCACCAGGATTCACCAGGGCTGAACAACGGTTCGCTTCGGTATCTTCTACCGAATTCCCTTCTCCGCAACCCGCCAGTAAGGTTACGCAAACAACAAGCATGAGAAAGACGCTATAGATTCTCACTACAATTACTCCCTGGTTTTGCACTGCTGCGATACTCAAACATCCTTATCAACGCTCCCAAAGATACAGGCGACTGTCGTAGCTTTCGGCAACAACCCGCATATTCTGATTAATAAAATCCAATGTGTCGGCATCGATAATCCGGGTTAAACCGTCTACCGGGGCTGCCACAAAAAACACCCGGTCGTGTCGACTCAGGACATCCTGAAGTTCCTGTTTATTTCGTAACACCGGGTTTCCGACAAATTTATCCACGTAGTAAGGGCGCTGTTTCACCGTGTCATATACCACCTTACGGTCGGTAATGGTTTGTACAAAATAGTCGCCTTTGTTCTCTACATAGTGTTCGGTGAGTAACGGTATCGAAGTAATGAGTACATCTGAACTGCGCCAGTATTGAGAAAGTGCAAGCGACACTGACCGTCCGTCCATGCCTGCCAGGCCCGGTCGGTAATCCACCCGCATAGCATCAATATTGCCACTCATCAGGCGGTAGAGGTGCAGTCCACCAGCGCCGGCAGGGACCACTAACACCCACATAATGAGAGCGGCGGTGAGCGCGCCCTGAACGCGGAACACCTTGCCGCTTATGCGCTGACACTGGCGTTGGATCAGCATCAGCAATTTAACGAAGACAGCCGCCACAGCGAGTAAAAAGACCGGCAGTACGAAATAAAAATAGTGGGCATTGTAGTAGCCCAGCAGATTGGTTAACGACAGATAAGCCATCACTACAAACAACACCACAAAGCTCAGTTTGCGGTCATAAAACATAAATATCAGTCCCAGCAGGAAGAATAAGCTCAGTCCAATGTGGGTTTCGGTGAAAAAGAAGTTATTGATGTAATACCAGGGCTCATAAGACGGCTGGGTGAAAGTCAGTTTGGGCGTAGCCAGGTCACTCTTACCAAAGCCCACCATAATGAAGGGCTCCTGGAGCAGCGAACGGCGAATCCCCTGGGCCGCTACCACAAAAATAATTAACACCGCCGCAATCCACAGGTTCAGCTGAAAGAACCAGCGCCAGTCCTGCCAGCGTATTACCAGGGCCACAAAAGCCATAATTGGTAACACCAACCCTGAACCTTCCCAGCTCAGATAACTGCAGGCAAAAGCCAGTGCCGACAAGCCTGCGAGTTTAAGGGAAATCCGATCGCTGGCGAGTAACCGGTAAAACGCAATTAACGCGAGTAAATTAAAAAATTGAATTTGCGACGGGTGAAAGCAATTTTTCCCCCAGTATATTGCCCAGGGCGAAATAGCATAGAGCAAGCCAGCCGTTAAGCCGGTTAACCGGCCAAACCAGGCTGAACCACAATACATGATTAACAGGCAGGTTCCGGTACCAAAGAGCACGGCAGGAATACGCAGGGCAAAGTCACTGTATCCAAACACGTTAACCGAAGTGGCGAGGAAATAAGGCACTAATTCATAGGTGGCCAACTCGACTTCCATACCTCCCACCATTAAATACGGATAGCCGCGCTCCACTACGCCTCTGGCAAAGCCCGCAATGGTCGCTTCATCCACGGTAAGCGCTTGTTGTTCGATATTCTGCAAGCGCAACAGCAGAGCCACCAGGGCTACGACAGCACTCACGACATAGAAAGCTATATGACCCAGTTTGAACTGACTGGCGCTTTTCCACCCTCGGGGAATTATTCCACTCGTGTGCTTATTCACCGATGCCGCCTGTTCAACGAGTACCGCAATAACCATCAGCATCCACACAATAAGCATCAGGTGTAAGGCACTTACAGAGAATATTTGCCGCGCATCAAACCGCACATCCTGAGCCACAAACCAGGCCGCAATTAAACATAAAATGGCAATGGCATTGGCAAAGCAGGTACTGGTTAGCTGCGTCAGCAGCCCCACTCCCAACAGCCTGAATAGCGGCGCAACAAGCAGGATAAACCCCACTACAAGGGCCCCCTGCAACCAAGGACCGGCTTGTGCCACCGCCGGCGGCGTAAAGGCATCGGTTACCGTGTAGGTATAGGTTTGTGGCACCGCCGGGGCTGCCATATTTACCTGCGTCCGCCCGGCTGTTGACTGAATATCATCCAGCGCCGAATGACTACTGCCGCCGCCGCCTCGAACTTGCCAATCGGCACCAATAAAGGTTGTAGACACCTGATAATCATTTCCCTGAATAAGCCCTCCCGCCACCAGCGGATCGACACCATTATTCATGAGATTAATTTCTATACTGTTTTCGCCATCGCGCAGACGGGGCAATACCGAATTCAAGTGCAGCTGCGCGTCGGAGGGCGGATAGACGCCGCCACTAATACCATTAATCACCACCTCGTAAGGTACATCAGCGGCTAGTGCCAGCCATACCTGCCCGGTTGCCGACTTGTCGTAGCTAAAGGTGGTTGAGAGTGAAACCGACCAGTGCTGAGAAGCATTCAACACGAAGGACGGCGGACTGGGCAAGGCAAGCAATACCTCTGGTGGAATAGCCACCTGAGTTAACCGGTTTTCACCAGCTACCCTGCTCGAACGTGTCCATAAGGCGTCATCGTAGCCTTTATCGAACCATTTATGACGGGTCGTGGTTTGCGGATATAACGCCTGGCTCTGCACCGTAGGATCAGAGAAAAATGTTTGTCGCTGGCCAAGCGCGTCAATAACGGTTAACTCGTATCGCAATGCTACCCTTGCCGGGAATGATGAGCGGTGCAATTCAAACGCCAGAATGTTATTGCCGGTTTGTAACTGACGGCTCAAGTCCAGCACGGCGGTAGCCTGTAACGAGCGACTTTCGGCCGCTTTAATAGCCTTGCCATTAACGTAAAGTTGCAGGCTGTCAGTACCGGAAACCTGCAGCACCGCCCGTTGTGGTGCATTATCCAGCTCGATGGCATGGCGAAAGTATCCATTAGCGCCCTCAGAGGCCGTACTAATCCACTGACTTTGCGACCAGTTCAGTGACTTGCGGGGATTTGCCGCATCGACTGACTGCAGGTAGCCGAACAAAACTGCGCTAACCATCAGGATGATAAGTGTAATGCCACTCCACCAGTGCTCTGCTTTCATCATCCCCCCTACGTACCACTCAGGCCTTTAACGGCCCGGTAGTTCTTATCGCTATCTAAAGCAATAGACTGCTGATAGGCCTGGCGGGCCTCTGCAGGGTGACCCAGTGCGCTGAGACAATCGCCTTTTGACGACCAGACGTCAGCCGATACTGAGCGGTTTTTGGTGCTTTGCAATAATAGTTCTGCGGTGCTCACGCAAGACGAATACTGACGGGTTTGCTGATAAATTCGCAGTAGCGCCGTTTGTCCTACCAGATTACTACTAATTGCCAGCGACGATTTAAAATGACTTTCCGCCAGTCCCCATTCGTTGCGCCACAGATACAACAGCCCCGTTCGATTATAAGCGTCCATGGTGATCCGTTGCTCAGTTCTGATGTGGGCATTTACCAGTGCCGGCTTAATATTGTCCTGTTGATTAGTGCTATTTAACCCCGCGGCACTGGCTGATAATGCATTAATATCGGTGACTTCGCTAAACCGACCGGCGCTGAATCGTTGTTCCAGCTGATAAGCTTTCGCCAAAGGCGTGGCCGGCCCATAAATTGAAAAGTACAGGTAAGAGTGCAATAGCGTAAAACCCGGTGAATAGGTGAGTACCGGGTCCAGCGTCACCGCTTCATTGAGTATACCGATAGCCGCCGCAGGCTCCCCATTGTTAATGGCACGTACGCCCTGATTGAGCTTCAGATAGGCCAGCGATACCGACCCTATCCCGGTTGCAAAAAACGTTGTCAGGGCAAACAGCACTGCCAGCAAGCACGCAATCAGTTTGCGCGGGCTGCTCACCAAACAATAAACCGACACCATACAGCCGATCAGGATACTTAACTTGGCCCCCCACCCCAAAATCCCCAGCGAAGCCCTGATGCGGTCGGTGAAGTGGTAAGCGTCGAAGGCCAGCGCCGTTTCTACCGAACGCCCGGCGTTGGGAATAGTGTTTAACGCCAGAATGTGTTGAATATCCCGAAATGACTGGCTTTCAGTGATATACAGCTGAATACGTTCGCCATCGAGCAGACTAACGGAAAGGGCAAGACAAACCATAAACGCCGTTAAGCCATAGCAAATCAGTAAACGCAGGGTAAACATGCGCAGCGCCGTGGTTAAAAAGATCAATGCGATCAGTCCCAGCACCACCAGTTTAAACCGGCCGTTCTGGGCAGCCGGCTGCAAATCTGCCAACCGATACTCACCGGTCAGAGGCATTCCCACCCAGGTCCCCCCACTGCCAACCAGTATTAATAACGCAGCCAGTAACAATACCGGGTGCTGCTCGATGAAGCGCCAGGGTTTTGTGGCCGTATGCAGTCCGGTTTGCAGGTAACTGAGAGCACGCATCCATTAACTCCCGGATGCCGAATTATCGGCCAGTGGAGGAGCGCTCGAACGCTCTGTTAGCAAGCGGATGACCCGCTTCACCTCTGCCGGTTTCAACACCCGCAACACAAACAGCCCGGAAACATAACTTACGACGTAAACCACTGAAAAAAGAATTTGTTCGGCTACGCCCTGAGGCGGCAACTGATAGGCCACCCAGCTTAAAGCCGCACACAGCAACACAGGACGAGCCAGTTGAGTTAACCAGGCATAGGCCAGTTGTACGCGGGATAAAAACACAATACACAGCAGAAAATAGCTCAGCTCTCCGAGTAACGTTCCCCAGGCTGCGCCGGTTGCGCCCATCCGGGGAATAAGCAGCACATCGACCAAAGCGTTAACGATCAGGCAGCTCATTGCCGCCAGCAAATAGAAGCGTTGCTTACCTAATGCCATAAACACATAGCTGAGCAACATATTGACAAACAGGCCAATTATGGCAAATGCGAGGATCCGTAAAGCGGGCACCGCACTAACAAATGTCTGGCCATAAAAAAGCTCAATCAGGTTACCTGCCGACACAAACACATAACCACACAGCGGAATGGATACCAGTAAAAAACCGGTCAGGGTTAACGAGAAGAATACCGGTAGTTTATCCGGCTCTTTGCTGGCCATTCGCGACATAGCCGGGAACAGTGGCAGACAAATAGCAAACGGGATCATATCGACAACCTGAACCACTTTATACGCCGCGCTGAATAACCCTACGGCACTGGCAGTTGCCAGTACGCCAAGCAATAGCGTATCGACCTGAAGGGTTAACCGGCGTATCACCATAGACGCGCCAATGGGCACTGCATCCTTTAACAGCTGCCAGGCAAAAGCGAAATCGCGGCCGAAACCAAAGCGTATAAACCTGGCTCTGACTACCAGATAAAAATAAGCATACTGACAAAGATTGGCCACCAGATATGCGGTGCAGATAGCCAGTAGCGAAGAAGAGAACACAGACCAGTGATAGAACAGGTAAATGAGTCCCAGTAAAATAACCTTATGCACCACAAAGCTGATGGCGTTGTAGCTCATTTGCTCAAAAGCCCGGCAAACCGAAGAATAAACAACAGAGTGATAGGTAGCCAGAACAGCCACGCCCATAATAATAGCCGCACTCTGTTGCTCGGCGGTAGTGAGACTAACCAGTGAGATCAGGGTGACCAGCGCAAGGATCACCGCCGATAATCCCCACGCCAGGGTCAGCACATTACTCATGATATATTGTGCTTTACTGGTATCCTTTGCTACTTCGCGAACAATTAAATTGGTTAACCCAAAATCGGCCACCAACTGACAAACACTGGTGATCGCCAGGATGTAAGAAAACACACCAAACTGCTCTACCCCTAATAACCTGGCCGCCAACAGAACGATAATAAAACTCAGCAGTCCGCCAACCCCTTCGCTGGCAAACACCATCACCAGGTTTTTGAGTACACGCCCGTTGCCTGCCATCACTTATCTCACTCAGACCGACAGGTTTGATTGCTGAACAACGACGCATCGGCATATTGCATCCACGCCTGATTGTAGGCGGCGAGTAGATTCAGCTGTGCAGTAATCTTGTCGTCTTCTGCCTGTACCAGTTCATCAAGTCCCGACAGGCCGTTCTCAACCCTCTCGTTTTCGCTGGTCAGCATTTGCTCGCGACGGGTTAATTCCAGTCTGGCAACCTCAATTTTGCTTTTCGAGCTGGCCAAATCGCCGGCAATGTTGGCCGCCTGCAGGCGCTTTATTTTGCGCAGGTAGTCCAGCTCTGAATCAATAGCCGTAACCGTTTTTCTCAGCGCCTTCGACTCTCCGTAATTACTGGCAACGGCGCCGAGTGGGTACTCTATGGTTAAGCCTATTTCACTGTAATCTTTGCGTAGTGCATTGCCAAAGTTATCCCCGGTACGTAATTTTACGTACAGGCCAAGGGAGGGTTTCAGCTTGCCATACTGGGCGTCGAGCTTGTCCTTTTCGAGCGCCAGTTTCGACTCCAGCAATGCAATATCCGGATGCGCCGACACCAACCGGTCGAGGTCATTCATTTGCAAGCGCCGCTCGGTAATAGCCGCTAACTCTTTAAAGCTCTGCTGAGGTTGTGCATTTAATAACTCAACATCGCGCTGCAACATAAGCAGTAAAAACTGATAATTGACCTCTCGCTGGCGAATAGCATCGTCAAGTTGGTCCTTAAGACTGGCATAGGCTGCACTGGCAGTGTAGAGGTCGTCGGTAGTGCTCACCCCGGCCTCTACTTTGGTTTTCATGTCATCCAACTGCTGCAGCCGTTTTTCAACTAAAGGCAGCAAAACGTCCCGCTGGGCGCTGTACATCATAATATTAAAGTAATACTGGCTTACTAACGTCAGCGCTTCTCGGTGAGCGGTGCTCAATTGAGAGCGGGCAACCGACAGCTCAGACTCAGCTTCCGAATTGGCCAGTGCAGATTCACCCAACCATTTCCCTTCTTCATAAAGCCCCCAGTTCATATCAACCTTGCCTTGCCAGGCTTCGCCTTTTGAATAAAAGTTAGGTTGTTCAGGGTCCTGCACCGTGCCTTCCTGAACCGCAAAGAAGCTGGTGGGCTGACCTTTTGCGGCGTAGACGTCCAGTCCTACGGTCACGTCGGGCATCCATTTGTTTAACTCGGCATTCTCTACCCGCTGCCTGGCAGCGTCTAACTGTAACCGGACATTCGCTGTCATATCATGGGCTTTGCATGACATGTCAATCAACTGCTCGTAACTGTTAACCGGCACGGCAGCCAACGCTTTAATCGACAGACAGCTAATGAATAATAATAAATACTTAGCTCGCATTACCCATCTCCACACTGTCTCCCTCTTTAAGGGCTTGCTGGCCTACCACCACGATGCGATCGCGTGGGTTCAATCCCGAGCGAATACCGACATAGCCCTGCTCGTAACCAATAATGGATACTTCTTTAAGATGTGCTTTTTGGGATTTGTCGATAACAAATACAAAGCCACTGCGACCATTACTGCCAAGCAGAGCAATGGCCGGGATTCTGAGGGTATCCGCAGAGCCACTGGCTAATTCGATGGTAGCAATGCCGCCCATTCCGGGGCGCAAAATCAGATCAGGGTTATCAACTTTGGCATAAACAGAGACCGTATCGCTGATCCGGTCAACTTCATAACCCAAGCGCAGAATTTCCGCAGTAATAGTCCGTTCCGGAAAGGCATCTAAAGACACGCTCACTGGCTGCCCCAGCGACAACTCACCAAAATAACGCTGAGCCACTTTGGCTTCTACATAGATAGGATTAGTCACACTCAGCGTAATGATTGGCATAGTCATACGCACCTGAGTATTTTCGAATGCTGACACCGTTGTTACCACGCCACCTACCGGCGCTTTTAACTGAACCTGTGAATACTCAAATTCGGCTTTCTGCACTTCATACTGATTGTTAATCAGCTTCGATTTGGCCTGTTTTTCTGCCAGGGTAGCTTTTGTAAACTCGTCTTTACCAACCAGGTTCTTAGCAAACAGTGATTCTACCCGGCTAAAATTCCGCTGGGCCTCCTCGTACTCTTCTTCGGCAATCTCGGCAACAGATTTAGCCAGCTCAACTTTGGCTTTGAGCTGATCTTCATAAAAGCTCACCAACACATCGCCTTTCTTAACCAAATCACCGACCTGCACACGCACTTCACTGACCATGGCATTCGACCCCGGATAAATGGGCAGCTCCTGATTTTCCACCAGTGTTGCCTGGGTCACCAGGGTCGCTTTAACCGGTGCCGCTTCAACTTCGATCACCTTCACCGGTATGGGCTTGTCGTTATCCCTGGCAAAACTGGCACTGGTAGTACTGAGGTGTGCTGAGATGATATTTAACGCCCAGTTTCCCAGGATCACTAACGCCACAATCAATACCACCAATAAGGTGACGGACAAGCGTTTTTCTATTTTCTGGTTAGCGCTGTTATTTGCTGCCATAATTCATCCCACTCACTTTAATCTGGCTGGCACCAGACTCATTAAAAAGCCGTTTATCTGCTGCCTGAGCGCTGGCGAGAAATACCAGAGCGCCAGTGCAAATCCGCCAAAAATCAGGGTTTCCCGGGTCATCACCCAAACGTTATGTAACGATAGGAGCTCCGCCATCGATGCGTGATTAGGTCCAAGGAAAAGCGTTACGGGTGCATGAATTCGCTCCATATTAAATGGCCACAGAATAACAATGCCAAAACTGGGGTTAATACCGGGATTAGGCCCGGTGAACCAATCAACGAACACATGGCTCAATAGGGTGGCAGACACCATGGTGGCCATCACCCGCCCTTTACGCTCTTCAACACCGGTTATCCGGGCAATAAGCCAGAATGTCAGGCCGCAGAGCAGAGCAAACATAATTGAGTGGGTTAACTGACCGTGTAAATAGTGGTGATGCTTACCCAGTAGGGGCCCTACCAGCAGATCGAGATCCGGTGCATTCGCTAAGAACACCGCCGCGAAAACCGATCCCACGGTGAGTGGACTAACCCACTTCGGGCTAACCAGTCGACCAACCAATAAACAATCTATGCCACATAATGCGTGACCAAGTGTACTAGCCATAACGTCTCTTCTAATCCTGTTTTAAGGTGCTGCTAAAAGTTGCTATTTCATGCTTAAGCGCGGTGTTTGCTAAATCGGCACTCCATACTTCGAAATACTTTGCGCCCAGTTCTTCGGCTTCCTGCATGGCACTTAACAAACTGCCATTGAGCAAGCGTTCGGGTTGTCGGGTTTGATTGCCAATCATCTGAATATTACAAAACGAAAACTCACAGGCATTCTGCAAAATAGGGTAAAGCGCTTCGTTCCAGCGCTGTGACTTACCGCTCCACCAGGCAGAGAACAAGCCAAATCGCTTACCATAGTGAGTCTTACCGTATTCATAGACCCGGCGTGCAGGTTCAACAGAATCCAGCACCGGGTGTATTTCAATATCGATGGGCGTATTTGGAAACGCCGTGGCGAAATCTGTAATGACCTGTTGGATGGCCTTCACGTGCTTATCTTCGGTGTAGCCAGCGTCATGCCATGGCCCCTGAGCCGCGGTTTCCGGACGACTCCCGACCCGCTCTTCGGGTAACTGCATTTCAAAACCATTTTTTGAGGCATGGGTGATATGTACCAGTGATATTACCGGGTTATCAGCATAGCGCTTGCCCAGAGACGCAATCAGTTTGCCCCAGTAAGTGAGATAAGTGGGATCCCAGGGCAAAGGAATAGTTTCCTGCCGGTTCCCCCGGCCTGAATAGCGCGTTTTAAACTCGTAGGAAAAGGCTTTCGCGCCTTGTTCGTAAAGCCATTGAGGAGTGCGAGGCCCATTCAATACGCTTAACGTCACCTGTTTATTATGCTGACGGGCCTGGCTAATCAGGCTGTCGATGGCAGAAAAATCGTAGCTATCCGGCGCCGGTTGTAACTGATCCCAGCCGACTCTGATCAGGTTTCCGGCAACGTGCTCTTGTGCCAGTACGCGGTCGCTTACCGTCGGTCCGGAGCTGACAAAAATCCCAGCCGGAGCAGAAACAGACGGTATATTCTGACTGGCTGGATCAGGAATATCCTGTTGGGGGTGAGTAACAACCGGGGCATTACCACTGGCTGGCTGCTGGGTTGTTGGATATTGCATATTGTTGCCATGACAGGCGGATACCAGTAATAGCAGTGCAGCAATACACCAGTACAGTCGACGGTTGGCGGAACGTTGACTAAATACCATTTTCATACATTGCTGTCCGCAACAGCCGGCGAACAGGCCGGCAGAACCGGGAAGTAATGTGCTGGTCTTGCGGCCAGTCGCTGATAATCTTCCGGGATCCCCATATCGATAAACGGCCCCGCCGCCGCCACAGTAGCCACGCCTTGTGCCAGTAAGCCGGGCATAATAGCCTGCTCAAAGGAGAAGCTATCCGGGCCATGATAATCAGCAAAAATATCACCAGGCAGGCAATATACGCCCGCATTAATCCAACCTGGCCGGGTTTCGGGTTGTTTCTCGTGGAAAGCGTGCACACACCCATCTTCGCGCAAGCTAACTTCGCCATAGCGACTGATGTTGTCCACTTTGGCCACCACCATGGCCATATTGTGCTGATTTGCTGCCGCCAGCAGATCAGCCAGAGGAAAATCACAATAGCTGTCACCATTGAATATCAGGTAACGATTATCCAGGTGAGTATTAAAACAAAACTGCATTGCACCGCCAGTCCCCAGAGGTTCTGATTCAACGACCAGATCCAACGATAAATCTGGCAGCCGTGATTTCTGGCTGACGATAAATTGTTCAAAATGGGCAGACTTATACCCTACCGATAAAATGAATTCGCGCAGCCCCTTGGCATACAGAGCATTGAGCATATACGCCAGATAGGGCGTGCCCTGAATGGGAGCTAAAGGTTTCGGCACATCACTGACAACACTGCGTAACCGGGTCCCTAAACCGCCGGCAAGAATAATGACTTTCATTGACCCCTCCGGTTACTCAACATCAAAATTAAGGTAATCACTGGTGACCCCCCGGGAGACGATTTTGGCCGGAATACCTACCACAGAGCAGTTGTCCGGAATTGAAGTCAGTACCACTGAATTGGCGGCAATCATCACGTTATTACCAATTTCTATATCGCCGAGAATTTTAGCGCCGGCTCCCACAAACACGTTATTACCCAGAACAGGCTTGCCCCGTTTGTAGTAATCCGCACCAATGCAAACATTTTGATTGACCGTAAGGTTGGTTCCTGCCCGGCGAGGGTCAAGTTCGATGCCCGCAAAGTTATGCAGCACCAGTCCTTTATCGATATCAGCCCGGGGGTTGATTCGGCAGTCTGTCGCCAGTTTTACCGGCACCGAGAGTCCTCGAAACAACATCAGTAACAATGAACGAAGCAGAGGAATACGCAAAGCCATAAGCTGCTGCTCGCAGCGATATACCATTACAGCTAACGAGCCCCACTGTAGTGTCATCTTAATGTATTTATTTACAAAGTTATCGATACGCGTGTAGTGGCGGCGTTTGCGGCGCAGGTCGATTCTTAACGCATCAAAACCCGATAGACTATTCTGCATCAATGACTCTCCGGCGCTCGATGAAGTCGATTCGCGTGTGCTGCTGACGACGTTCTCCCTTGCGACGTTCCAGTATTTCCTGAGGCACCGGTGCCGACTGCTGTTGGCGCTTATCCCAGAATTTCGGCTGATAACTATCCCGAATATATTGTTTTAATAGTGGCTTTCGGGTTTCGAAGTCGCGCTCTATCAGCATGTCGTAAATAACAGCGATACCTCGTGCGAGAACCTTCCATTCATACAGTTCTCCCAGCGTTAACCGCGCCTGCTCGGCAACGTACTGCGCTTTGTCCGGCTGATCCAGTAACATAGCAATTGAGTCGGCAAACTCTGCCACATTGTGATCTTCCGCCAGCACTGCGGTTTTCATATGGTGTAAGCCTTTCGCTGCGCCGGTAAAGCCCGCGATGGGAATATTGCCACACATGTAATTGAGAATTTTTACCGGATGGCCGGGGCAATCCGTTCGGGGCAGCGTGGCTACATCGGATAACGCCAGATAATCGGGTAACTTTTCAAGTTCCAGCCCTTTTACAATGTCTACCACTTCGGCAATATCCAGAGACTGAATCTGTGATTCAATGCTGTCCAGATCCTTTTGATTGGCGATATTCGACGCCAGTATGACCTTGAGGTTTGGATACCTTGGCTTGAGCAAATGGGTGGCGTCCAGCAAGTAATCAATGCGCTGAAACTTGTCCAGACTGCCGGTGTAAATCACTATTTGCTGGTCTTCGGTGTACTGGTATTTTTCTCTCAGTGCCTGCTTGTCGCGCGCTGAAAACATACTGGCATTAACCCCTGCCGGCAGTACCTGGATTTTGTCGGCCTTAACACCAACCTTTACCAGATAGGCCTTTAGCGAATCCGATACCGCCGTAACATAGTCGCCCATGAAAGGAATGGTTTTATCCAGAAAACCCGCTAGTTTAAGGGCAAACTTTTTCGACCAGATAAAATCATAGGTAACCAGTTCGTCGACCATATTGTTGACCGCGTTGTACAGCATCGGACGACGGGTAACGACTTTAGCCAGCCAGCCTATGAGTGCGCCTTCATAATTGTGGGCATGGATAACATCAATCTTGTAACGCCAGATCATCCAAATCAAACGGAACACCATTAGCGGATCGTAGACAAACTTTTCCAGTGTTGGTCCGACAGTCACCTTATTCTTGTTGAGGAAAGGAAATGACACGCGATGAATCTTTGGCCCGACAACCGGAATATTTTCCTGAATCGGATAGGTCAGGATATGCACCTCATGCCCCAGTTCTACTAACGCTTCTGACATTTCTCTGATGGATGCAGGCGAGCCGTGGTTAGCTGGAAAAGGGCACGCCGCAACCATCACTACTTTATGTTTTCGGGATTCATCCATGACTGACTGCAACTTCTTTGTTAACTACCGGATGCGGCTCAATTACCGTGATCGCAGGCATTGCGTTCACTTTGTCATTGAAGCCACCGTACATTTTCTCTAACCCTGCCACTATAGCTGGCGGCTGATCGCGCCAGGATGACTTGCGGGTACACACCTCAAAAGGCTTCGCACAATCAAAGAAAGCCAACACGTCATCAATTGACGTTGCGAGTTCTTCGTACTTAATAAGGATTATCGGATGTTTGGTGAGCGCCGGATTCAGCCAGTTATCGAGTTGACGCTCGAGATGAAACTCATCGATACCTCGCTCCAGATAAGTCTCAATAGACATATTTCTTAAGTCTGTTGCGGGAGTTGGGCTGTTAGCATTCATCGCTTTAGCATGCATTGACTGATAGCCCCGACGGAAAACAGACAGTACGCTGTTATAAGGGTTACCAAACACATAACCGAGTTTGATTTGGGTTTCGTCGTTGTATACTGCCGGTGAATAAGCATGTTCACGCACGGTTTTATCGGCAATTGAACCAATATGCCTGGCCAATGCCGTTGAGCCTACGCCCCCCATTGAACAAAGTGCCACCGAAGGGCCTCGAAAAATCATGCGACGCAAGGCAGGCACCCGGTTTAATAAGGACACAACGCCATCCAGTTTTAACGATTCCATATTTGCGTATCCCTGCCTAGTAGTTGAGCTAACCGGGTTTGTTCCTCAGCAAAGTAATCAACAAGCTTCTGACGGCTGGCTGAGTCCATCTCGGGTAGCGGTTCTGATTTGGCATTTAACTTTCTGACAAACTGCGCAAGGCCGGAACGCTTCAAGCGTTCAGCAAACCCGGTGAGGCCACGTTTAGCCATAAAACGGTAGGTTCTTACCAACACGTTTTCTAATTTCAAAAACCGGTAATTCACGCCCTGGTTACGCTTTTCCTCAACGCCTTCAGGCAAAAAGTCGATGTTTTCTACGCCAATAAATTCAAATATTTGTCGGTAGCATGCAGCCAAATCGTGCTGCATTTCTTCCAGCACCAATACCAGTATGTTCCCTTTTGGAAAATGCTCGTAAAACGGCGCCAGGTAATCGGTGTAATAACCAAACTTTAATTTATCCTGATCGCGGATGTATTCAGAAAAAGGGTAATCCCGACTCACATCGCCTTTGCGAATAAAGTGTTGGTAATCGGAATAGGTTCTTTCCACCGGATCGCGAACCATGGCGATAATCTTCGCGTTAGGGAAATGCTCGTATATGCGTTCAGCGGCCAAAGGGTGATACATGTAGCTGATCGAAAACTCACCTTTAATTTTACCTTCTGAGCCCGCAAACAAGTCCCGGTACCAGGTAAAATCCTGTTGTTCATAGAGATCACCAAAATAATGTATCTCTTTAGGATTGCCGTTGAACACCTCGGGATGCTGTATAATATTTTCGTACAGCCAGGTAGAACCACATTTGCCGGATCCTACGCCAATAAAGTCAACTTTAAACTGTTCCTGAGACATCTAACTCTCCGACTCATCTGGTTTTCGTTTAATCCGCGCGGGGTTTCCCACGGCCATGGTATTTTCGGGAATATCCGTTAACACCAGGCTATTTGCTCTGATAAGCACGTTATCGCCAATAGTCACTTCGCCTAATATCTTAGCGCCGGGTTCAATACACACGTTGCTGCCAATAACCGGCAGGTTTTTACTGCCACGCACATTGCCCACTGTGACCCCGGAGCCAACCACAAAATTTTCACCGATGGTTTCAGCCAAAATAAACAACCCTCCGGTGCCATTAAGCACCAGACCAGGCTCTATTTTGCAGTGGGCCTGAACGCTTATCCCGGTAATCCCCTGAGTGATAAAAAACAGTGGGTAATACAGCACCTTGCACACCACTTTGAGTGGTTTAATGTCGATTTCGTTAGCATAACGACCAAATCGGTACACACAGGTAGCTAACCATGTGCGACTCAAAAAATGACCTGCGCCACTGCCATTGAGCCCACCATCTGCGGCCCAGGCTCGACGTTGCCCGGCATCAACTTTTAATTTTTTAAACATCCCTTTGAACCTTATGTGCGGGTCCGAACGAGTCCTGCGTTAATAATTATCGTCTTTGCCAGCTAACTTTTCTGACATCCAGTTAGTCTCACGAGAAATTATTCGAGCCGGATTTCCCATTACCGTGCAGTTATCCGGTACATCATTGATGACCACCGAATTAGCACCGATCACCACATTGTTGCCAATGGTGACACTACCAAGCACCTTGGCTCCGGCTGCGATAAGCACATTATTACCAATCTTGGGTGGCTCAGGCTGGCCTCTCAGATGGCCAATGGTTACGCCCTGAAAAACAATCACGTTCTCGCCCATTTCACCTTCGCTGATAAAAATTCCAGAGAAATTATGAATGGTGAAACCTTTGCCTATCCGGGCTTTTGACGGGATATAAATACCAAAGGCTGTCACCACTACGGCCTTTGCAAAAATATAGGGGATACGTACCAGCAGCCTGAGTAAATTAGGGCTTACTGTTCGGGTCCAGTTACCGTACCGATATACAATCGACGCTATGGTGCCAGGCTCAAGGAGGATCCTGATGTTCTTCACAAACCAGCTTTTCTGGCTGAGGAACCAATCCTGCTTAAACTTCAGGTCAGCAGAAATTAAATCAAACACTTTCGTTCACCAATCCTTCAATGTAACCAGCCAGTGCATTGAGTGTGTCGAAGACTTCCGGGTCGAGGCCGTCCGAATCAATTTCAATATCGTAAACCCACTCCAGTTCGACAATCAGCGAAATTCGGTTGATAGAATCCAGGTTAAGCGATTCATCGGCATCGACTTCGCTAAAGTCTTTTTTGACTACCTTGGTAAGGGTTTCCCGTAACGACTCAATAATTTGTGCTTTACTGCTCATAATTCTTCCTGACTAGATAGCTTTTTTCTGAAATAAGCGGATGGGGAATCGCTCAGTGATCTGAATTGCCGGATTGCCGCCAATGTTAATAACATAGGTTCTGTAGATCGCTTCCACGTACTCTGGCTCTCCCTCCTCCTTGAGGCTTGCGCTAAACACTTCGCGGCCGAAATCCACGATTTCGCGGTAGGTTTCAAGGCCAATCTCACGTAATAATTCGCCAATACCGATTTTACCGCCCAGCATTTGCTGCTTTACTTCATCGTCGAGCAATCCCGTAAGCAGGTAGGACGTAGCATACGCATAGATATCAGATGTTTTCGCGCCTTTTAAAATAACGTCACGCTTGAGAGCATGCTCGCCCGTTTTGGCGTTAATAAAGGGAAGGTCCTGGGTGAGCCAGCATTGCTCCTGCATGCGCATCTCAACCTTAATATTTTCCCAGAAGAAAGCTTCAAGGCTTTTGGTAACTGTGCCATCGGTTACCAAAAGGGTGCGCAAGAATGGAGGAAGCGCCTCCATATCCATAGCCGCCTTTTCGCAATTGTGGACAATGCCCCCTTCTATGAAACCGCGACTTCTAAAGTGCTCTTTCAACATAATTGCTTTCCTTTATAAATACTTTCGTAAAATTTTTCCGAGCGGGCTCTTCGGAATTTCATTTCTAAACTCTATGATTTTCGGCCATTTGTATTCAGCGAGGTGAGCTTTACAATGGTCTATCACATCGCGTTCTGTAGCAGCTTCCAGGGGCACGATGACAGCTTTCACTTTCTCGCCGTAATCACCGTCTTTCTTACCCAAAACAACGACTTCACTTACGCCATCCATTGCCAGAATGACCGATTCAACCTCCGCAGGATCCACTTTTAACCCGGCCACATTAATCATTTTCTTACGCCGACCGGTTACATATAAATTACCCTGCTCGTCAAACCTGCCCAGGTCTCCCGTATAATATCGCCCATTCCGGAAGGTTTTCGCAGTTTGTTCAGGCATACCAACATAGACCTTTGCCGATGCCTGGCTGATCACTACTATCTCACCTTCTTCGCCCTGGGAAAGCGGTTTATCCTGTTCATCAACAATTAAAATTTTTACGTTGGCCATGGGTTGCCCAACACTGTTTGCAGGAGCTGCCAGTTTATTCACCGCTGCAGCCCCGGTTTCAGTGGAGCCATAAAGCTGGCGGGGGCTTACTCCGTAGGTAGCGGTAAACGCGTCTATTACCTCGGCCTCTAGCGGCGCGCCTGCAGTGTAAACAATCTTGAGGCGGCTTAAATCTGGCTGCTGTCGAAGACGCATAACAGAGAGCATTTTGACCATGAACGTTGCCGATGGATAAATGCTTATTTGATGACTATCCAGCGCCTTTACGACACTTCGGGGGTTAAACTCGCCTAGCGTCACCACAATTTTGGCGCCACTTAAAATACCGGCCAGTAACACGTTGCCGAAACCATGAGTGTGATGCAATGGCACTGTACATAAGATGGTGTCGTCAGGGGTAATTTCGAAGGTTTCGACTTCCGATTTCCACTCGGCCAGTAAGGCCGAATAGGTTCTCATTACCTGTTTAGAGCCACCGGTGGAGCCGGAGGAGAACATCAGCAGTGCTGGCTGTTCGCCCTCAAACGTGGCAACCCGAGGCAGGGTAACTGACAGTTCCGGAGTAGTGTCTATATACGTAGCGGCTAAACCCAGTGATTCAATTCGTGCTTGCTGACTTGAAGCGTCGCCAATAATGGCCATAGCTGCCGACTTATCAATGTACTGGAACAATTCTGAGTCGGTATAATTCACATTGAGTGGAACCAGCGTTGCGCCCAACCGAAACGTCGCGAGGGTAGCGACAAAAAATTCGATACTGTTCGGGATAACCGTTGCTACAGTGCTGCCGACGGTTACTCCCTTTGCAGCCATTGCAGCGGCGAGTTGCGATGCTTGTGAATTCAGCTCTGAATAAGTAACCGTTTTTTCGCCTGCGCTAAGCGCAACGCGATCGCCATATGCGTCAACTATGTTTAAAAACTGCTGATAAACCATAACTAACTACCACCCAGCCTAGGAAATCTTTGCATAGAGCTTAAACAGCTCTGCAAAAGCTCTGATTATTACCAATGGGTTCGCCCCGGTTTGTTCACCAAGCTGTCGGGGGTAATGTGATACCGGTACGTTGGTCATACTAAAACCGCGTTTTCTTGCCAACGCTAACAATTCGGTATTGACCATTGCTCCGCCCGCCTGAAGATTTATTTCATTGAAAATATCACGGCGGAAAAGCTTAAATGCACAGTCAATGTCTTTCACTTTGACGCGGAATAACAGCCTTACCAAGCTACCCCACGCCCAGGCATTCAGCTTTCGATGCAAGGGATCGGCACGATGTGCTCTGTAGCCCAGCACCATATCGAAGCGATCGATATGTTCGAGGAGTAAGGTAATTTCTTCCAGATCAAACTGGCCATCAGAGTCTGAGAAAAAGATATAGTCATTTTCCGCAGCGCTAAAACCGCTCCGTAAAGCAGCACCATAGCCCTTATTAACTTCATGATGTACTGGCTTAATCCGGCTATCTTTAGCGGCCATGTTGTCGATGATTTCGCCCGTGGCATCGTGCCCGCCGTCATCTACGGGAATCACGGTAACGTTCTGAAAATACTTACTAAATGCTTTAATAGCGTGATTAATAGAATTGGCAATATTTTCTTCTTCGTTATAGGCCGGAAAGATAATTGAAACACTCGATAATTTTTCTGGCAGCTCGAAAACGTTGGAGACAGCAACACACTGAGTGTCACTCTCCTCCATATCCAAAGCAACGGTAGTAGCTTCACTGTTCATAATGGTATCCTTACCCTACACAGCAACATTCAAGCGCTCACGAATGAGCTGCTCTTTTCTTATATTCCGCCAGGATTCAACACCGTCTAATTCAAATTTGAAGCTTTCTACTCTGGCGCCCATTCTCTCGAGTGACTCAACAACCTGACGTTTCCTATTGTTTTCACAGTAAAACATCATAAAGCCACCGCCACCGGCACCACTTACTTTACCGCCTATAGCACCGGCATTCCTTGCTGCTTCGTAGAGTTCGTCGAGATGTTCATTGGTGATTGAATCAGCCATACGCTTTTTTTGCTGCCAGGCTTCGTGCAGCAGTTCACCAAATTCATTAGTACGGCCTTTAAGCAAAAGCCTTTTCATATCATTAGCATGCTGCTTGATCTGATGCATGGCTTCGATATTGTCTGTCTTCTTAGCCTTCACGTTGCTGATTTGATCTTCGATGATATTGGAAGAAAGACGGGATTTCTGGGTGTAAACGAGAATCATATTGTATTCCAACTCTCTTACGACCCAGGGATCCATTTTCAGCCTATTAACCAGTACGCTGTCGCCGTCGAACTCCATAAAGTTAAAGCCGCCAAACGCCGCAGCGTACTGATCCTGCATGCCGCCTAGCTGCTGAAGCTCCTGGCGCTCAATGTCATGGGCAAGACGCGCCACGTCATAGGGACTCATCACCAGGTTTTCTAATTCTTTAAATGCGCTGATGATAGATACCATCATAGCGGAGGAGGAACCAAGACCCGATCCAGGAGGAGCATCATTATGGGTAATGACTTCCATCCCTAAAGGTTTGCTAACTAAATGTTTATAAACAGATTTAACAAAACAATCGTTAACATTGTCAGTTTTTAATGTTGAACTACAAAACTCGGTTGTCGTATCAAAATCATAAGAATTAACAGTGATTGACTCACTATTATTCAATGCAATGCTTGTATATGCATACTTGTTAATAGTGGCATTCAGTACAAAACCACCATACATTGACGCAAAAGGGTTAACGTCTGTACCACCGCCAGCGAAACTTATTCGCAGAGGGGCCCTTGCTCTAAAAATTTCCATCTTCCGTCTCCAGTGTGCTTCATTGCATCCCGACGCAAACATCCAATCAGAAATATTGTATAAAAATGATCTGATTTTTAAGTTGCCGCGTTTTAAGCAAGAGAGTAGACGTACGTCACTACTACAAAATGACTACTGTAAGACGCTAGTTACTCTTATTAGGCTTCTTATATATTTATTGGATTTAAAATCAGATAGCCTTTATCTGATTAAGGCAATTTACATACCAGTACAATTTATTGTGAGGTTTATCCGTAAATACAGCGCTTTAATCGCAAACTGTAAAAAAACTTAACGGTTTAAAATTATAAATTGCACCATTTATGACCAACAGAGTTCAGTCTAGGGCATTTATTGTTCAGACTCACTCAAGCATTGTCATGATTCGTCAGCAGAAAAATTAGTACTTTAGTGCTAGATCTCACCCTTTACCGCACCCTTCACTACGCTTTTAATTGATTCTACGATTGTACAATGGAGATCCCGGATAAGTACTGCGTGCTTTCCGGGATGACGGTGTTGTTTTGGTGAGCGCTACAGTTCTATTTTTAACTCTACGGTTGCACGATGGGGGTCCCGGATAAGCACTGCGTGCTTTCCGGGATGACGTTCTTTCTTTTATTAGCGCTGTATTCGGTGCGCTTTTTAACTCTACGGTTGTACGAGGGAGATCCCGGATAAGTACTGCGTACTTTCCGGGATGACGGTTCTTTGTTTTATTAGCGCTGTATTCGGTGCGTTTTTTAACTCTACGGTTGTACGAGGGAGATCCCGGATAAGCACTCTGTGCTTTCCGGGATGACGTTCTTTGTTTTATTAGCGCTGTATTCGGTGGTTTTTTAACTCTACGGTTGGACGAAGGGGGTCCCGGATAAGTACTGCGTA